>JBAVQO010000066.1:0-1745 GCA_049694135.1 Gillisia sp.
AACAACAGAATTACTTCATCATACTTTATACAATAAAATAACGCTCCCTGAACATTTGCGGTGTTTTATGGAACATCATGTTTTTGCGGTGTGGGATTTTATGTCTCTCCTGAAATCTCTGCAGGAAACTCTAACCAAAACCAGTACTCCCTGGATTCCAGTGGGCACGCCAGAAATTCGGTATCTCATAAACGAGATCGTGCTTGCCGAAGAGACTGATTTGAATTTCTTCGGAAAAAGACAAAGTCATTTCGAGATGTATCTGGATGCGATGAAAAAAAGCGGAGCCAGCAGACGAAAAATTGAAGATTTCCTGCTTCAGGTAACCCACGGAACCGATATTTTTCTGGTAATTGCCGTGAGTGATCTTCCGGTGAGTGTTAAACAATTTCTGAAATTTACTTTTGAAACCATCGCCGAAGGAAAACCACATAAAATAGCAGCTGCTTTCACTTTTGGGCGGGAAGGTTTGATTCCCGACATGTTTTCTTCTATAATAAAATCCATTCAAAAAGAATTCCCGAAAGAAAACTTACAGCTTTTTAAATATTATTTCGACCGGCACATAGAACTTGATGGCGAACAACACGGTCCCATGGCTTTTAAAATGGTAGAAGAACTCTGCGGAAATGATCCTGAAAAATGGGAAGAAGTCAGGCAAACTTCACTTCGGGCGCTGGAGTGTAGAAAAACGCTCTGGGATGGAATTGAAGAGGAAATTAACGAACAGATGGCCTTTTCAGTTTCTGAAAACGAAAACCATTCTTAAGTTATTCACTCCAGGGAGCAATCTTTACCTCCAGCCCATCCAGTTCTTTGGTAATGGGAATCTGGCAACTTAACCGGCTATTATCTTCTACAAAAAATGCCTGATCCAGCATATCTTCTTCTTCATAACTTCTTTCGGGAAGCAGGTTTTCCTTGTTCATCATGTAACACTGGCAGGAAGCGCACATCGCCATTCCGCCACAAATTCCTATGGTTCCTTCCGGAGCAAGTTCGTAAGAACGAATAACTTCCATGAGATTCATATTCATATCCGTAGGAGCATCTACCGCGTGGGCTTCTCCTTCTCTATCAATAATAGTGATTTTTATGTCTGACATCTGCTAATTAATACTTTTAACCACTTCGCGTTTAGCTTCCTTTTTAGAGCCGTCAAACCCACTTACCCCGCTCACGGTTGTGTATTTCATTACATATTTTTTGTCGGGAAAGATTCGCTGGTAAGCACTTTGGCACATAATTGCAGCTTCATGGAAACCACAAAGAATAAGTTTCAATTTTCCGGGATAGGTATTCACATCGCCAATGGCATAAACGCCGGGAATATTAGTCTGGTAATCGTAGGCATTATCTACTTTAATGGCATTCTTCTCTATCTCGAGCCCCCAGTCTCCAATGGGACCCAATTTGGGAGAGAGTCCAAAAAGCGGAATAAAATAATCTGTTTTTTTAATCTCCTCGTCGGTTGCTTCATCTTTATGTCGAATTACTACTGAATCAAGCTGGTTATCGCCTTTTAAATCTACTACTTCGGCCTCTGTAATAAGGTTGATTTTCCCAATTTTTGAAAGTTCTTCCACTTTTTCGACGGAATCCAGGGCCCCGCGAAAATCTTTACGACGGTGAACAAGGGAAACTTCTTTGGCAATATCTGCAAGGAAAATAGACCAGTCTAAAGCAGAATCTCCACCACCTGCAATCACCACAGTTTTTCCACGGTAAACTTCAGGATCCTTAAT
>JBAVQO010000067.1:0-12175 GCA_049694135.1 Gillisia sp.
ATATAGATCTGGCGAATCCTGTTTTTGGGGCCGGTTCTGCCCTGATTGTTGTATTCACCGGGATTGTTGCAGGAAGTTATCCTGCCCTGTATCTTTCATCGTTTAAACCTGTTAAAGTTCTGAAGAGTACAGTTCAGGTCGGGAAATCGGCTATGATTCCAAGGCATATTCTGGTGGTGTCGCAGTTTATTATCTCTATTCTGCTAATTTCCGCAACCATTATCGTGTACGAACAAATCCAGCATGTAAAGGACCGGGATCTGGGATATGACTCCAATAATTTGATCATGATTCCGGCTACTCAGGAGATTAACAGCAGTTATGATGCATTAAAAAATGATCTTTTGTCTTCGGGAGCTATAGAATCTCTTACCAGAACCTCCTCTCCCATTACCGATATCTGGAATTATTCTCCAGCTCCCGACTGGCCCGGAAAACCCGAGAACACAAATATGCTCGTTTCTGCGCTACGGGTCGGAAAAGATTTTACCCAAACACTTGGCATAAAAGTAACAGAAGGACACGATTTTACAGGTAAACCTATAGATTCCTCTTCTGTTATGATAAACAAAGCGGCAGCCGCCTTAATGAATATGAAAGATCCGGTGGGCACAGAAGTAACCTACGGTCCCAACGCCAGGAAATACACCATTATTGGGATCACAGAGAATGTGGTAATGTCGTCTCCATTTAAACCCGTAGACCCCATGGTGATTTTCCCCGAAGACGGAAGAGGAAGTTTTATTACGTTGCGATTGAAACGAAATATTCGACCTCAACAAGGGATTGCCGTCTTGCAGAAAGTATTTCAAAATTATGATCCCTCAGCTCCTTTCGATTACCAGTTCGTTGATAAGGAATTCGGTAAAAAATTTGCCAGTGAGGAACTGATTAGTTCCCTAACGAACATATTTGCCGGTCTCGCTATTTTTATTTGTTGTCTTGGCCTTGCCGGCCTGGCTTCCTTCACCATAGAATTCAGAATGAAGGAAATAGGGATTCGAAAAGTGTTGGGAGCCAGTATTCAACAGGTTTTGCTGCTAATTTCCAGGGATTTTATAAAACTGGTGGGAATCGCGTTCATTATTGCCGTTCCGCTTACGTGGTACCTGCTTAATAATTGGCTTCAAAAATATGAATACCGCATAGAAATCAGCCTGTGGATGTTTGCGGTGGTTGGAGTTTTTCTGCTGTTACTAACGCTAATCGTGGTAAGCGCGAATATTATGAAAGCAGCCATAAGGAACCCCATAAAAAGTTTACGCTCGGAATAACCCCCAGAGGGGGAGAAGAAATCAAAAATTATGTTATTAGAACTCCATCATATCTATAAATGGGTAACTACCGGCGGAAGAAGGACTTTTCTGCTGAATGACCTTAGCCTTTCTGTTGAAGAAGGCGAATTTATTTCCATCATGGGGCCCTCCGGGTCTGGAAAATCTACCCTTCTAAATGTGATTGGAATGCTGGACGATTTTAATGAAGGTGAATACAATTTCATGGAAGAACCTATACATCAGCTAAAGGAAAAGCAGCGTGGTAAATTGTATAAAGATTACATCGGCTTCGTTTTTCAGGCTTATCATTTAATCGATGAACTTACGGTTTACGAAAACATAGAAACGCCCCTTCTTTACAAGAACGTGAAATCTTCAGAAAGAAAAGCCCTTGTTGCCGATATGTTGGACAGGTTCAATATTGTAGGGAAAAAGGACCTTTTTCCGGCACAATTAAGCGGCGGACAACAACAGCTGGTGGGGATCGCAAGAGCGCTTATTTCAAAGCCGAAGTTGATCCTGGCCGATGAACCCACTGGTAATCTTAACTCGAAACAAAGCGAAGAAATCATGCAGCTTTTTAAACAGCTGAACGAAGAAGAAGGCGTAACAATAATCCAGGCCACCCATTCCGAAAGCAACGCCGCGTATGCCTCCAGAACTATTCATTTGCTGGATGGAAGCAAAATCAATTATTAATCAATCAAATCTGCAATGTTCAGAATTATAATCGTTTCCCTGTTATTATCTCTTTCCACACCTGTTTTGTGTCAGGAAACTTCTAAAAATCTAACCCTGGAAGAAACGGTAAACCTGGCTTTAAAAAATAATCTTGACCTGAAATCTTCAGAATTGAATTCAAAATCTGAAAAAGTCATTTTTAAACAAAGTCTTGCCGATCTTCTTCCGCAGCTAAATGCTTCTTACAACGCCGGAATTAATAATGGGCGAAGCATAGATCCCTATTCCAACGCTTATGTAGATCAGCAACTCAGCTTTTCGAATGCCGGACTCAGCTTAAACGCCACCGTTTTTAACGGCTTTGAACTGCTAAACAGCTTAAAACGTGACCGGTTAAAAATGAAAGCTGCCCAGGCCGAGGTCGAAGAGGCCAAACAGGATTTAATTTTAAATGTAACTTTAACTTTCTTGCAGGTGCTGAACGACCGCGATCTTGTGGAATTAGCCGAAGCCAGGCAGGAAACCACTCTGAAACAGGTGGACAGGCTGCAGACTTTATACAAGCAAGGCTCCGGAAATCCTGCAGATTACACAGATATTAAAGGACAGCTTGCTGCCGATAAAGCCAATGTTATTACTGCCAGAAACCAATACAACACTGCCATTTTAAAACTGCAGCAACTCCTGAATATAGATTTTAAAATTACACCTCAGGCACTCGATATTTCTGAAATTCCCCCAAAATACCAGTTTTCTGCAGCACAGGTATACCAGGAGGCACTACAAAATCTGTCGACCTTTAAAGCTAAAGAATTGCGTATTGAAGCCGCGAAAAAAGATATTGGAGTTTCCAGAGCCTTATACATTCCGGATATTTCACTTTTCGCCCAGCTGAATACAAACTATTCCAGTGCCGCCCGTTTTTTTACTCAAACCGGAAGCCAGCAGGTGGAAAGCGGCGGGTTTGTTACTTTTAACAATCAAAATTTCCCTGTTTATGTAAATCAGCCGGAATTTAAAGAAGGCAAGATCTCCTATAACGATCAGTTTAGCAACAACCTGAATTCTGTGGTAGGTGTAGAGGTAAGTATTCCGCTTCTGAATGGATTTCGGGCAAGACACGAAGTTCAGCTGAAAAAAATACAATTCGAAGAAGCAAAAGTAGACCTGGAAAATACCCAATCCAGGTTTCTGGAGTCCATTAAACAGGCTCATTCTGAAATGGAGGCCGCTTACGAACGTTACCAGGTGTTGAACGACCAGGTAGCTGCTTTTCAGGAATCGTATCGCGTGAACGAAATTCGATTTACCAATGGGGTTTCTAACATTGTAGAATACATTATTAGCAAGAATAATCTGGAAAGGGCACAGATTAATCTCGCCAACGCCAAATACGAATACCTGCTAAGGGTGAAAATTCTCGAATACTACCGCGGAAACAGCTAAAACATTCCAGAAATTCCGGGTTCGAACAATTATTTCGCGATAACTCCTAATATTATTTTCTTCATTCTTTAATTCTCTTCTCAGATTCACTATTTTTGAGAAATGGAAGTTTTTGAACAAGAAAAGGGAAATGTTTTCCAAATCCTTTCTGATGCTATTTCAGAAGGCATTGTAATTGTTGACGAACATCAGAAAATTATAGCTTTAAACGAGGCTGCAAGCTACATGTTCGATTACACACCCGAGGAGTTACACATGAAAGATCTCGATATTCTAATTCCAAAAGAATATCATCATGTTCATCATAAACAGGTTGCTGAATTTATAGATAAGAGTTATCAGCGGCAAATGGGCCACGGACGTGATTTGTACGGGCTCAAAAAAGATGGCAGTACTTTTCCTGTAGAAGCCGGGTTAAACCCCTTCGAAATTAGCGACAGAAGATACGTGATGGCTCTGGTGACAGACATTTCTGTGCGGAAGAACCAGGAACAGAAGATCCGGGAATTAAACGCCGAACTGGAAAATAAAATTACCATTCGTACTGCCGAACTTCAGAAAACCATTATTCAGCTTGAAGCTGAAGTGCTGAAAAGAAAAGAGGCAGAGAATAAAATAAAAGAAACTCTGCGAAAAGAGCGGGAGTTAAACGAATTAAAAACCAAGTTTCTTTCGCTGGTTTCTCATGAATTCAAAACGCCCCTCAGCGGAATTTTAACCTCGGCTACCCTGGCAGGAAAATACACCAAAGAGGAGCAGCAGGATAAAAGAGAAAAGCATCTAAAAACCATTCAGAATAAGGTGAAATATCTCGATAATATTTTGAGTGATTTCCTTTCCATCGAAAGGCTGGAGACCGGCAAAGCGACTTATAAATTCCATTCCTTCCCGTTGAGCAAAGTGGTAAATGAAGTAATTTATGATGCCAATATGCTGCTAAAGGAAGGCCAGCGAATTAATTATCCGCACAATATCGATGATATTACCCTGGAATTTGATGAAAAAATCCTGGAACTTACCCTTACCAATCTTATTAGCAACGCCATAAAATATTCGCCAGAAAATACGATCATCGATATCAACGTTACAGAAGCAGAAAAAAAAATCAGTATCTCTGTAAAAGACGAAGGAATAGGAATTCCGGAGCGGGAACAAAAACATATCTTTAACCGCTATTTTCGTGCAGAAAATGCTCTTTTGAGCCAGGGAACAGGAATTGGATTAAACATAGCAAAAAGCCATCTCGAAAATCTCGGGGGATGTATTGATTTTAAAAGCGAAGAAAATAAAGGAAGTATCTTTACACTGGAAATTCCGGTTAATAGTAATCTCGTAAAATAAATGAAGACTGTTTTAATTATTGAAGATGATGCTGCGCTAAGGGAAAACACAGCCGAATTGCTTGAGCTGTCAGACTATCACACCATTACCGCACCCAACGGAAGAGTAGGAATCGAAAAAGCCAAAAAGAAAAATCCGGATATTATTATCTGTGATATTATGATGCCGGAAGTAGATGGGTATGGAGTTTTAGAGGCTTTATCCCAGGGGGAAACCACCCGTAAGATCCCCTTTATTTTTCTCTCGGCAAAAACCGAGCATAAAGAAATTCGAAAAGGAATGGATCTGGGAGCCGATGATTATCTCACTAAACCTTTTGAAGAAGAAGATCTTTTAAGTGCTATTGCCAGTCGTCTGGCGAAAGTCGAAATCCTGAAAGCACAGAGCAACCCACCAGAAGAACCCAATTCGCTGCAATCTCTTGATGAATTGCGTAAGATTTTCGAAAATTATGAATTGGCAGAATACGAAAAGGGAGAGAGTATTTATGAACAGGGAAAACAGTCCAACTTCTTCTATTTAATAAAGAGCGGTGTGGTAAAAGCTCACAGAATCGATAGCCAGGGGAAAGAACTTATTACAGAACTCTACAAAGAAGGTGATTTTTTTGGAAATCCGGATTTGAATAAGCAGGCGTCCTACCAGGATTTTGCTACGGCCATGGAAGATACCAGGATCTTTACCATGTCTAGAGACGAATTTCATTCCATCCTCTCCAAAAATGCACATTTAAGCCTTCAGCTGGTTGAAATTCTTCATAACAATCTTACCGGGTTAAAAGAGCAGTTGCTGAATATGGCCTACGGAAGTGTGCGCAAAAAAACAGCCGATACTATTCTGCTTTTTGCGGAGCGTATAAAGAAATATCCCCTTAACAGCATCAGGATTTCGCGTGCCGATCTTGCAGGAGTTGCAGGTATGGCTCCCGAAAGTTTAATTCGAACCCTTTCAGATTTTAAAAAAGAAGGCCTTATTGAAATTGAAGGCCGTAATATAAAACTTATAAATTCCCGCGCACTGAAAGAAGTTTCCTAAATGGGAAATCTAAATCAGGACAATAGACTAATCGGGTTTAATCGACGGTATTTCGTGCCCCTTCAGAGATTTGATCGGCTTTGGAAGATTTTAAGGTACAGGTGCGATGACATTTTTCGGGCGTTGTTTTTAGCTCTTTCCGCCATGGGGCCTTCAAAAAGATCATTTAGAGTTTCGAACCACAAATTTAGCCAGATCCCGAAATGCAATGCTTCTATTTCGTTATTGTTTTCAGTGTCTACCTTTATGTGTGCTAGCTTAGGGTTGCCCGAATACAATGGTTTAAAAAAAAGGTTACTCTCCCAAAAATCTGTCAATTTCCTTATATGGGCCTCCCAGTCGGAAATGCTGTTATTGAAAAAGTAACCAATTTCTTTATTTTTTCGAACCTTCTGGTAAAAAGTAACTACCAGATTATTTACATCTTCTCTGTTCTTTAAGTCTTCTTTCATTTAAATAATTTGAATGCCACGGCATAATCTCCTTTTCACAACTTCATCTGGAAAGATTCAGGAATTATTTCTAAAACAAATTTACGACAATAAAAATACTGCTTAACAGCAGGCTAAAAATTAGAGAATTAAAGACGAATTTTGATTTTAACTGGGCCATTACAGATGCATTATACCACATACAAACTATTACCACCAAAGAAAGTTCAATCATATGAACCAGGCTGGTGCCTCCCATTAAAATCATCATTGCGGCAACAGAACCCAAACAGCTTGAAACAATTATTCCTGTAGTGGCGCCGGCATAAAAATCTGTTGTAAACTCTTCCAAAGATTTTTTGTAGAAATTCATGATTGTGTAATTTTAAATTAATACGGTAAAATTACTTTCTGAAAGCGCTTTAAAATATGATGAAAATCAGCTTAACGCCAATTCAAAAAAAAAGCCGGAAATTTCCTTTCGAAAATTCCCGGCGTAAAAAAACTCTGATTAACCCTTAACTTTTCATCGCTTCCCAGGCATCTTTTTCAAGACTTTCCCGATGATCGGGATGTGCTATGGAAATAAGAGCCTTGGCGCGTTGTTTTAAATTCTTTCCGAAGAGATTCACCACTCCAAATTCCGTGGCAATGTAATGTACGTGTGCCCGGGTAGTAGTTACGCCGGCACCAGGTTTTAGAGTACTTACAATTTTAGAAATACCCTTGTTGGTAACCGAAGGCATGGCAATAATGGCTTTCCCCCCTTCAGAGAGCGATGCACCACGTATAAAATCCATTTGTCCTCCTACTCCCGAATATTGATATCTCCCAATGGTATCTGCACAAACCTGGCCGGTAATGTCTATTTCTATGGCGCTGTTAATAGCGGTTACCATAGGGTTTTTACGAATAATAGCGGTATCATTTGTATAAGCGGCCTCTTTAAAATCCACAAGCGGATTATCATCTATAAAATCGTATAGTTTTTGCGAACCCACGGCAAAACAGGTAACGAGTTTTCCTGTTTTAACCTTTTTCATCTCGCCGGTAATCACCCCGCTCTCGACAAGTGGAAGCACCCCGTCTGAAAACATTTCGGTGTGTATCCCTAACCTGCGGTGATGGATCAAATTGGCAAGTACCACATTTGGAATGGCTCCAATTCCCATTTGTAGGGTGGCTCCATTTTCTACAAGATCTGCTACGTATTTACCTATGGTTTTTTCGCTATAGGTTGGTTCCGAAATCTTGGAAGCATGGATGGGCGTATCCACCTCAACAGCCGCATTAATATGACTTATGTGAATAATGCCATCTCCATGAGACCTTGGAACTTGCGGGTTTACCTGTGCAATTACCTTTTTTGCCGTTTGTATGGCCGGAAGGGCTATATCTACCGATACTCCCAGAGAACAATAGCCGTGTTTATCTGGCGGGGAAACCTGTACAAAAGCGATGTCAATAGGTAGGATATTTCTTCTAAAGAGCAGATGGATTTCGCTTAAAAAAATTGGGATATACGATCCGCAGGCAGAATTCACCGCATTCCTGACATTGCTCCCAACAAAACAACTGTTCACGTTAAAAGAAGAGTTGTAAGGGGCTTGTGTATAGAGCGCGTCGCCTTCGGTATGAATCTGTATGATCTCTACATCCTTAAGTTCCTGATATCTGTTGCACAGCGCATTTATTAATATGTTGGGAGTCATTGCTGCCCCCTGAAAGAATATTCTTTGGCCTGATTCAACCATTCCTACTGCATCTTCAGCGGTAATTATATTTAATTGGTTGCCCATGTCTCGTTATTTTTAACGGTTATATTGAAGTTGATGTTAATATCGTCTTTTACCACTATTAATCCAAACATCTTGTGAGGGGGTTCCAGATCAAAATCTGAAATATTTAAACTCAAGGTTCCCTGGAAACGCAGCACATCGCTTGTGTTTATCTTTATAGGCACCTGGTAGAATTTATCTTTCCCCGCTATAGCTATTTTAAGAAATGCCACCCCGGTAACTGCACAATCCATCTTGATTTTTTGTAAATCCAGGCGTATTGTCGGGAATTTTTCAGCCTTCATAAGATCGTAAAAGTCACGATTTATCCCTTTGCTTCCGCAGTCAAAACCGGTATCTTTTAGAAGGAGTACGGCATTTTGGAACTCAATTTCTGAGGGACCGTGGCTGTACCCTATGCTTATTCTTTCCGGTAGGAATTCAGAATTATAGGTGCATAAAAATTCGTTGATGTTGGTATCACCGCTAATGCTGAGTTTACTGGATGGTAAAAAGTTCACTTCTTTTTGAGCCTCCTGGCTGTAACCGAAGGCACACACACTTAATAATAGGAATAGCATTAGAGTTTTCATGATAAAAGATTTTATCTTATTTCTGCAATTTTTGAATTTGAAAAGGCCTGATAGGTTTCCGATGTTACTCGGGAAGAAAGCGTTTTTAAAGTCCTTAAAAATTCGCTTTATTCTTTCTATCAGGCCTTATCCAGGTTGATTAGAAGCTTATCGCAGCTTCGAGCATAAAGCCCTTGAAATTTCCTCCATTGTGAATATCTGTAACAGGATAATCATTATAATCCTGGTTCATATATTCTGCTTTCATCAGGATATTTTTGGTCATAAACCAACCTGCGGCTAATTGATATCTGTTTACACTTACATTTGCTCCCCCTACAAGTTCTCCATCTACTTTGTTGTATCGGGCGCCAATATATAGATCCTCGTCGGTTCCAAATCTGTACAACAACTCTCCGGAATATTGATTCCAGGTTCTGTTGTTTGCTTCTGAAGCTTTTTTACCGGTAGCTCTTTCATAAATTCCGAAGAATTCCAATCCTCCGTATTTTAAGAAAGGGTTGATCATAAAAGAGGTAAGTTCGTTTTTAAGGTCAGGATTGATACGTCCGGCTCTAAAACCATCGCCACTTCCATCTTCTGCAGTCATTACATTATAATATCTGGAACCTGCGCGGTCTCCGGAATATAAGTAGGCACTGGCGGATTGGTTAGTATGGTACACAGATCCTGTTAAGCGGAAGCGTAGGTCTTCGGTCACATTTTTATCGAAACCTAGTTTTGCCACGACAGAAGGACTTGTAACGCCGGGCGCTGTAACTGCCTGGTTAAGTTTGCCATTGGTAGCTCCAACCATTCCCAACCATCCGTTGTTGAAAACGTAAAATTCGGCACCAACTTCGGTGGTAAAGGAATCCATCAGGTAGTTTCCAACAAAAGGATTGTAAGTAGCCATCGCGTTGTCTGTTCTTCTAAAGTGCGCATCACCATAGTCTACTTCCATATGTCCTATTTTAATTCGAACGTGGTCCATAATATCTTCCATAAAACCAGGACGTACGAATTCGAGTTTATCTATTTGAATATACCCGCCTTTCACATAGGTTTCGGTGTGGTGCTGAGAAGACAAATAAGTTCTTAAATGCATTCTTACCCCGTCGTAAAGCGCTACATCCAGATCTAAGTTGGCGGTAGCAAGGTTAAAGTTGTTGCCTATTCGTTGAAGGGCAGGAGTTTCAAGGCTTCCGGAATTTTCATGATCCAGTGCCTGAAATTGAATTGTAGAGGCGCCTCCTATTCTAACATGTACCCCATCAAAAGTACTTACGGTGTCTTTTGGAGCCTCGAACATATCTATACCCCGCTGATCGGGAAATCGATAATTATCAAGGTCTCGTTGAGATTGGGCACGGCTTTGTAATCCAAAGAAGAATACCAGCGCTAACATTGCATATGCAAGAAGATTTTTCATTTTTTTAATTTTTAAAGGGTTGATTGCTTTGTTTATTTAGTAAAAACTGTTTTGAAATTTATGTGTAATTGATCGCCCGTGGTAATGGTACCAAACAAGGCAGTGGGTGCATCTATTTTATAGTCGCTCATTTTAATGGTTTTGTTTCCGGTAAGCGTTATTGAAGAGCCATTCACCACGGCATCAAAAACTATTTCTACCAGTTTCTTTGTGCCTGTGATGTTTAGATACCCTGTAGTTGAGATTTTACAACTCTTGCTGGAGGTACAATCTATATTCTCTACTTTTTGAAGGGTGTAACTTATCTTTGGATATTTATTGGTAACAAGCGCTTTATAAGTATTCTTGTCCATCGCACTTTTACCGCTTTTTAAACTTTCGGCGATTACCTCGAAATCGAGAGCATCAATCTTTACCAATTGTTCGTCGTTGAATTCGGCTTTCAGTGTTCCGGAGAAATCTTCAGCCTTTACCTCCCAGTCATGAATGTTGGAAGTTCCTTCAACTAATAAATTGGAGGCTGTTTTATTTACTTTATAGGTTTGAGCAGGAGAAATCTGGGTTATAAGAACCAATAGCAGACTGCTTCCCAATGTTCTGAAAAATTTTAATGAATTATTCATGATTGTTGATTTTTATTTGATACAAAATTGGTGCAGGAAGGTCTTACAGGTTATGACGTTCGTCAGTTATTGAAGTATTTTTAGAAAAATTTTTTATTTGCATATGATGAGAAATATCATATTTCTCTAAGCATTTGTGAAGTATTTACAGGAACCGGCGTTACGGCCTCAAAAAGATAAAAGGCGGGAGTTATTCTATTATTCAAACTGAAGCTTTTCCAAAAATCCCTAAGATTATAATGGGTTCCCGGACGTCGTGTTTTCGATCATTCCTTTATATGAAACTCCAGAATTTAATCCCATAAAACCAATAAAATATAGACAATTACCTAAAACTGATTTTTGTCATTATTTCATTGGCAACATCAAAATACATTTGTTTTTTGATTGAACGACGATGAAACATATACTCATACCAACCGATTTTTCAGAAAATTCGTATAACGCGATTCGCTATGCGCTTTCCTTTTTTGAAGAAAGAAGGGTTACATTCCATATGTTGCATGTAGAGGTGCCTGTTGAAGAACCTGTTCTAAATAAAGTAATGGCAACGCAGGAAAATCCAGTTAACGAAAAATGGATACACCCTATGACCAGGCTAAAAGCTTTGGGTGAAGAAATAATGCGAACCCACCCCGGCACAAAACAGTCTTTTTGCCTGGAGTACGAAAAATCTTCATTTATAGAAGGGGTTAGAAAAATAGTGCTTACCAGAAATATCGATTTTATTGTAATGGGTACAAAGGGATCTTCCCGGGAAACCATGAAACCTATAGGTAAAAATACGGTCGAGGTTATTACGCGGGTTAAATGCCCTGTGCTGGTTATTCCTGAAAGAGCGCGGTACATAAGACCTAAAAATGTTGTTTTCCCCACCGATTTCAATATGTTGTATAAGAATCGGGTGCTCAACACTCTAAGCGAAATTCTGAAAACCCATAATTCTGCTCTTCGAATTCTCAATATTCGCAAAAGAAACGAGGACCTGAGTCTTCTTCAGCAAAAAAATAAGGAGTTTCTATTGGATTCTTTGCTACACGTATCTTACAGCCTGCATGCACCGGTTCACCCCTGTATAGAAAAAGCCTTACAGGAGTTTGTAGACCACAATCCTATAGACATGATCGCGATGGTGGCAAAAAACCTCAATTTTTTCCAGCAGATACTGTTTAGACCTCTCACCAGGGAAATAAATTATCCTAAAAAAATTCCTATTCTCGTGCTTCACGAGTAACTATTCCCGATCGATGGGATGATCTTCATAAAAATCATCAAAAGTTTTATCGGTGCTATAATCGTCGGTAAGAATTTTATATACCGAAATCAGAAGTAAAAGCTGCCCGAAACAGGTAAGATAAAATACTAAGCTGAAGGAAAAACCGAGCTGCGCCAGAATGGCAAGAATTACTAAAACGGCTGTGGTAACGACTAAAAAATGTACTCCGGTTAATTTCATAGCTTTAAATTAACACATTGCCAGCTCATTCATTCTTAAGGTTTTTATAAACTTTTGAAGCAAAATCTCTTCAAAAGATGATATTCATCATAGTAATCTTTTC
>JBAVQO010000068.1:0-4594 GCA_049694135.1 Gillisia sp.
TTTTATGAGTCCTCCGGCGGCTGTAGCTATTTGATATGCTACAAAAAGAAAAAGTTATCTGTAAACTGCAGCGTTGCTTTTATTTTTGGCAAAGGTCTTTTTATTTTATTCTTAAATTTAAAATTCGAAGTTGAAGCCCTTCTTTTGAAGCTTCTTATATACATCATTATCAAAACGATAAAGCTTAGCGGCCCGGTGAGAAACATTTTGTTCCTTTTCTTTCAGGTCCACAAGAAGCTTCATTTTCAGGATCTTTCGCCGGAAGTTTGGTTTATCCATTTCGATCCCCAGAATTTCTTCATAGAGGTGCATGAGTTGCAACAGTGTAAATTTCTCAGGCAGAAGGTTAAACCCTATTGGAGCCTGACGGACGCGGTTTCTTAGATGAGAAAGACTGAAAGTAAGAATTTCATTATGGTCATAAATGAGGTCAGGAATATCTTTTACCCTATACCAGCGGGCATCTGACGCTGTAAAACCAGCTTTTACATTGTAATCTTCTTTTTTTACGAGGGCATAGTATCCAATGGTAATAACCCTCCCAAGTGGGAATCGATCCGGATCACCAAAAGCTTTTAGCTGTTCCAAATAGATATTATCAAGTCCTGCAAGTTCCCGTAGTAAACGGTGAGCAGCATCATCGGTGCTTTCTTCTTCCTTGATCCATCCTCCCGGAAGGCCCCATCTTCCTTTGCTTATCCCTTCGCCGTGCTCTACCAGCAAAACTTCCAGGTTCCCCTCGTCAAACCCGAAGATCACGCAGTCTATGGTGATGGAGTTCATCACGGAATGTTCTACCAGCTTCCCAGATTCTTCATCAATAAATTTCTTGATCATTATGAATTAATTATGTGATTCAACAAATTTCGCGTTATTTTTTTGTTAAATCAATATTTTCTACTTATTCTTGTAGTCAATAATACCATTAGATAATGTAATCCTGACTATAAATGAATGCAAATAAAAGGAATATTATCCTAATTACCGCTGTAGCTAGTTTAGGAGGTTTGCTGTTCGGGTATGATACTGCGGTTATTTCCGGAGCGGTGGGTGCATTGGAAAACCAGTTTCTCTCTCGCTTACAAGATCACCCTGCTGAGGCTGTTGCAGCTATTTTTCAATTTAAATTAATCCTTAGTCTTTGTATTCTTGCGATAGGGGGGCTATTTTGTTCCTTTGTCCTTAAATTCTTTAAACGCAGGACTTCTTTCGCAATCGTTTTAGTCGTACTCTTGCTTGGTGGAGCCATTTATTACTCACAGTTTTTGAGTCTCCCCGGCGTCTTAACTCAGAACCTTAAGAACTCCATTCTTGGTTTCATGGTGAGTAGTGCTCTGGTAGGTTGTATTATAGGGGCTTCCATGGGCGACACGGCTGCAAATTCTATGGGCAGAAGAAACGGGCTTCTGCTTTCAGCCATCCTTTTTCTTATTTCTGCTTGTGGATCTGCTTATCCCGAGGCTATGAACGTCTTCCAAAGTGACGTCCTTACTTCATTTATAATATACAGGATTATTGGTGGAATGGGCGTGGGACTGGCCAGTATGCTGGCGCCCATGTACATTGCTGAAATGGCTCCTGCACATATCCGTGGAAAGCTGGTATCCTGTAACCAATTTGCTATTGTGAGCGGGATGCTGGTCGTTTATTTCGTCAACTATTTTATTGTAAAGGGTCAAACTGAATTCTGGATCAATACGACGGGTTGGCGTTATATGTTCTTTTCTGAAGTTATTCCCGCCCTCCTCTTTTTCCTTTTTCTTTTGATCGTTCCCAAGACTCCGCGATTTCTCGTGATGAAAGGGGAGGAGACGCAGGCCGTGGCCGTGCTTAATCGATTCAACCAGGAGGCAAAATCTCAGCTTATTCTTCAGGATATAAAAAGGTCTTTTAGCCGTACCAGAGCTCATTGGCTTAGCTATGGCTGGGGAGTGGTCATCATAGGTTTGCTGCTTTCAATATTTCAGCAATTCGTAGGAATAAACGTAGTGCTGTATTATGCTCCGGAGATCTTTAAAGGAATGGGGATGAAAACCGATGCCTCCATGCTGCAAACAATTATAGTTGGAGCTATCAATATGCTTTTTACGGTGGTAGCCATCTTTACGGTAGATAACTTCGGAAGGAAAAAATTAATGCTCATCGGGAGTGTCGTGATGGCTGTAAGTATGCTTGGTCTTGGATATGTGCTTTATGCTGAAACAGGCGGAATTTCTGCTTTGCTGTTGATGTTATTGTACATAGCGGCTTTCGCCATGTCATGGGGACCAATCACCTGGGTATTGTTGTCCGAAATTTTCCCGAACAAGATCAGGGGAGTCATGGCTGTGGCTGTGGCTGTTCAGTGGCTGGCAAACCTCCTAGTATCCTGGACCTTTCCTTTGATGAACAATAACAGCAATTTGACAGATCTTTTTCATCATGGCTTTGCCTACTGGATCTACGGAATTATGGCCCTTCTTTCTGCCGGTTTTATCTGGAAGTTCGTCCCGGAGACCAAAGAAAAGACTCTGGAAGAAATGGAGAATCTTTGGGAGCCAAAGCTGAAGGTGGAAACTACAACAAAATAAACGAGTTATGCTTTTCTTAGGAATAGATTTAGGAAGCTCTTCAATAAAATTATCCGTTCTCGATGCAGATCAGGGTATTACTATTGCTGCCGTAACGGTGCCAGAATTCGAGATGAAGATTACGGCTCCACAACATGGCTGGGCCGAGCAGGATCCTGAATCCTGGTGGGAATATATAAAAACCGGTCTTAGAATACTGGAGAGCAAACATCACATAGAACTTAAAAAGATCGCCGCCATTGGCATAGCTTACCAGATGCACGGGCTGGTTTTGACTGATGAAAAACTGAATCCGGTACGCCCCTCCATCATCTGGTGTGACAGCAGAGCGGCAAAGATCGGGGATGAAATTTATCAGAAAATTGGAAGACAAGAATGTCAGCAGAAGATCCTAGCTAGCCCGGGCAACTTTACGGCATCCAAATTAAAATGGGTAAAGGCGAATGAACCTGAATTATTTTCCAAGGCGGCTTTTATGATGTTGCCGGGCGATTTTATTGCGGCGAGATTTTCAGGAATTCCGCAAACGACTTCATCCGGTCTTTCCGAGGCTGCGTTGTGGAATTTTTCGGAAGGAAACATTGCGAAGGAAGTTCTGGAGGCAATGGACCTTCCTCTTGAAATAATCCCTGAAATTGTTCCCAATTTCGGAAAACAAGCCAAAATACATCCGGGCGTAGCGCGGGAGTTGGGTTTGAGTGCGGATACTCAAATTACTTATCGTGCAGGCGATCAACCCAATAATGCACTGTCGCTAAATGTCCTGAAGCCGGGTGAAATTGCTACCACTGCAGGAACATCGGCCGTGGTCTACGCCGTTAGTGAGGAAGATACTTACGATCGGCAAAATAGGATAAATACCTTTTTGCACATCAACAATACAGCTGCGGAAAAGCGAAACGGCGTTATGTTATGCATCAATGGTTCAGGCATTCTTTATCAATGGCTGCGAAACATAATGTCTCTTGAGGCGCCTGCGCCAATCTCCTATGACCGTTTGAATGCGGAAGCGGCCGCCGTTGGGCCTGGCAGTGAAGGTCTTTTGTTCTACCCTTTTGGAAATGGCGTAGAGCGGATCTTCAATAACAAAAAAGCTTCTTCGGGTATAGAAAACCTCAATTTTAATATTCACAATTCGGGTCATTTAATACGTTCAGCCTGTGAAGGCATCGTTTTCGCCATGAACTACGGATTTGATGTAATGAAATCTATAGGAGTATCGGGAAAGGTTGTGAGGGCTGGAAAAGCTAATTTGTTTCTGAATCCTGTCTTCCGGGAGATCTTCGTGAATACCACGCAAACTACATTGGAACTATATGACACTTCAGGAGCCGAAGGAGCAGCCAGGGGAGCAGCTTTTGGCTACGCTTTCTACGGAAGCCTTGATGAAGCCTTTAGCGACCTGAAATGCCTGGAACGCACAGAGCCTTCTTCAGCTATGGTTTCACAGTATCAGGGATTTTATCAGAATTGGAAAGAACACATTAAAATAGAAGAATAATATGAGCACAGATTATTTTAAAAATATCGACAGAATAAAGTTCGAAGGCAGGGAAAGCGATAATCCTTTGGCTTTTAAATGGTATGACGAGAACCGCGAAGTTGCCGGGAAAACCTTGAAAGAGCATCTTAGGTTTGCCATGGCCTATTGGCATACCATGGTAAATCGCGGGGGAGATCCTTTTGGGACTCCTACTGAAACTTTTGCGTGGGATAAGGATGAAAACGTTCTTGCGCGGGCTAAAAACAAAATGGATGCAGCTTTTGAATTTATGCAAAAACTGGGCGTGCCTTTTTACTGTTTTCATGACGTAGACGTGGTGGATGAAGCCTCTTCCCTTGCAGAATTTGAAAAGAGGATCGGGACGATGGTCGATTATGCCAGGGAGAAACAGAAACAGAGCGGAATAAAGTTACTTTGGGGAACTTCCAATCTATTCAGCAATCCACGCTATATGAATGGCGCGGCCACACATCCCAATTTCGATGTGTTGGCCTATGCGGCAGGACAGGCGAAAATAGCC
>JBAVQO010000069.1:0-2501 GCA_049694135.1 Gillisia sp.
ATTGTAAACTTATTGCTGGAAAGAATATAAATGAAGTTTATCTCGGCAGGCCGTGGCGGCCGTATGCAAAAACGGTTTTTATCAACTCAGAACTTGGCGACCATATTGTAGCCAAAGGCTGGAATCCCTGGACCGGCGATAAAATGTTTCGGAACAAAGAAAATACCGCCTATTATGCCGAATACAAAAGTACCGGCGAAGGCGCTGCGCCGCAAAAAAGAGTTTCGTGGTCGCATCAGTTAACTTCAGCACAAGCTGCAAAATATACCGTGCCCAATATATTGAAGGGCAGCGATAATTGGAACCCTTTAGAAAAGTAGCATATCAGAATATCAGAATTTGAAATTAAAAATAATACCATGAAATTTATTGTAACATGCTTAATTGTGCTTTTAAGCTTCTCGGCTTCAGCACAGCAAAAACCAACCTTATATCTTATTGGCGA
Organism: Gillisia sp.; assembly: GCA_049694135.1. Taxonomy (GTDB): domain Bacteria; phylum Bacteroidota; class Bacteroidia; order Flavobacteriales; family Flavobacteriaceae; genus Gillisia. The sequence goes on from JBAVQO010000069.1 coordinate 446, forward strand.
TTCCACGATGGCCGATAAAAAAGATCCCGATAAGAATCCTGAACATGGCTGGGGGCAAATGCTTCCGGAGTTAATGACCAATGATATCAATATTGAAAACCATGCCCGCAACGGAAGGAGTTCCAGAAGCTTTATAGATGAAGGAAGATGGAAAGAAGTAAAAGACAAGCTAAAAAAAGGCGATTATGTCTTCATTCAATTTGGCCATAACGACGAAAAAATAAAGGATTCAACACGCTTTACGAATCCGTACACCCAGTACTGGCACAATCTGGAGAAATTTGTAAAAGAAACCAGAGAAAAAGGGGCAACTCCCATTTTGCTGAGTTCCATCGTGCGTCGAAAATTTAATGAACATGGAGTTCTGGTAGATACCCACGGCAATTATCCTTTGGTCACCCGTTTAGTAGCAAATGAAATGAATGTGCCATTTATCGATCTACAGTGGTTGACAGAGCGCCTCGAAATAAAATATGGTCCCGAAAGGTCTAAAAAATTACATCTTCATCTCGAACCCGGCGAAGATCCTTACGAGCCGAAAGGAAGACATGACGATACGCATTTATCGGAAAAAGGCGCCACTCTTGTAGCAAGTCTGGCATTGAAAGAAGTTAATAATCAGAATCTGTCCCTTGCAAAATACATTAAAGAAGAGGTGTTGGAGAAAAAAATCCTTTAATTATGAAAAACCTTAAGCTTCAGCTGGTATTTTTGTTCTTCGGAATATTTCTTTCCGTAAATGCTCAATCTTACGATAAGATTCTGGGGAAAGTGAATGTTAAAGACGATTCCTGGTTTTCTGGAAAAGAAGCAAACCACATAGCCGACAATATTTTGTTCTATCAGAATGAAGATGGCGGGTGGCCGAAGAATTTCGATATGGCCAAAGATCCAGATCTTCAGCAGTTAAAAAAACTTAAAATTGAAGGCTCACATTTGCTTGCCAGCACTATAGATAATGGCGCTACCCATACCCAAATGTGGTTTTTGGCCAAAGTGTATGAAGCCACCGGAGACGAAAAATATAAATCTGCTTTCCTCGACGGGGTAGATTACTTGTTGAAATCTCAATACGCGAATGGCGGCTGGCCTCAGTTTTATCCCATAAGAAAAGGCTATTATGAACATATTACTTTAAACGATGGAGCAATGATTGGGGTAATGACGATTCTGCGGGACATTTCCCAGAATAAAAAGCCGGTAGATTTTGTAGATCCGGTACGAATGGAAAAAGCCCGAATTGCCGTAGATAAAGGAATTCAGGTATTGCTGGATATGCAGGTGGTGGTTGATGGTAAGCTCACGGTGTGGTGTGCGCAACATGACGAACATACTTTATTACCTGCTAAAGCCAGGGCGTACGAACTTATTTCGCTGAGTGGAGGTGAAAGTGTAGGGGTAGTGGAATTTTTGATGAAACTACAAAATCCTTCCGAAAGAGTAAAAAGATCAATACGAAGTGCCGTAAACTGGTTCGAAAAAACAAAAATAACCGGTGAAAAGGTGGTAAAGGTAGATGCTCCCAATCTTCCCGAAGGTTTCGATAAAGTAGTAGAAAAAGATCCGGATGCCGGTCCCATTTGGGCACGTTTTTACCAGATTGGCACCAACAAACCAATGTTTGTAGGCAGAGACGGAATTATTAAAGATCACCTTGCCGATATAGAACACGAACGTCGTATTGGCTATGGATATTTAAAAAATTACGCTGAAGAATTGTTGAATAAAGATTATCCGGCCTGGGAAAAAAGGATGCAAAAGTATTCCGGAGATTAGAATAGATTTTTCCACCTCTCCACCTGTTGCATTTTTTGTACATTATCGTTTAAATTAAGGCTATGATATTTCAACAAAGCTGGCGGTGGTACGGACCGCAGGATCCTGTTTCTTTAAAAAGTATAAAACAGGCAGGCGCTAGCGGCGTGGTTACGGCGCTTCATCAAATTCCGGTGGGAGAAATCTGGACTTCCGAAGAGATTAAAAAACGTCAGGAATTACTCGAAAACAGCAACAGAGAATTTCCTTTTCCTCTGCAATGGAATGTGGTGGAAAGTCT
>JBAVQO010000070.1:0-3964 GCA_049694135.1 Gillisia sp.
CTATATATTTTATTCCGGATCTTTTAAACCTACAATACTTCTTTGTTTTTGAGGTCTCGATGTTAAGGGGAGTCAGATATCTGATTTCTCCGTCTTTTTTTCCTTTTGCTTGTTGTTCAATAGATGACATACACTAGGCTTTTTCTTTGTTTCTGTTCCTTCTTTTTTCTGCCCAGGCAATCGCGTGCTTGTCCAGACGTACGGTAAGATAACGCATCATGCGCTCTTCTCTTCTAAATTCCAACTCCAACGGGCCAATAGCCTCTCCCGGAGCTTTAAATTCGAATAAGTGATAAAAACCACTTTTTTTGTGTTGAATTGGATACGCTAGTTTTTTTAGCCCCCAGTCTTCTTTGGATATCATCTCGGCACCGTTAGAAACAAGAAAATCTTCATATTTCTTAACTGTTTCCTTTATCTGGTCATCAGATAAAACGGGATTCAAGATGAAAACAGTTTCATAATGATTCATAAAAATTATTTTAAATTTTATTGGCTGCAAAAGTAGCACTTATTTTTCTATCAGCAAAGCCTTTTTGAATCGGTAAAAAACAAATTGTACCGTTGAAATTAAATTTTATCTTGTTTTAATAAAATTTTATGATTAATATTGTTTTACTAACCTACTCTTTAACTGTGGAAGAAATATTACTAAAATGTGCGGTTGTTGATGATTCCAGCTTACAGAGGTTATCTTTAGTAAAGCTGATTAAAGATCATCCTAATTTGGTACTCACCTCAGAATACAACAATGCCATTGAAACCAAGAATGGCCTGCTGGATACTCCTGTAGACCTTATATTTCTAGATATCGAAATGCCCATTTTAACAGGTTTCGAACTGTTAGACGATCTTCCTAACAAGCCACAAATCATATTTGTAACCGGTAAAACGAAATATGCTTTTAAAGCTTTCGATTACGATGCTATAGATTATATTCATAAGCCTGTTAATAAAGAGCGGTTTAACAATGCGGTTACTAAGGCTATTAATCTATATAAGCTTAAAACCAGTGGAACTCCTGTAGAAGATGAAAATTTCATTTTTGTAAAGAGCAATTTAAAAAACAGAAAGGTTTTTCTTAATAAACTGAAGTATATTGAAGCTTTAGGAGATTACGTAAAGTTTGTAACCGAAAAAGATACTTTCGTGGTACTGGCTACCATGAAGTCTTTCGAAAAACAACTTCCCAGCGATCAATTTCTGCGTATTCATAAATCGTATATCGTAAACCTCGAAAAAGTAGAGCGATATAACAGCAAGAATATAGAAATAGACAAACAACAACTTCCTTTGAGCCGCCACAAAAAAACTCACCTGGTGGAAGCATTGAGTGCCATGCACTAACATCTAAACAGAAAATAACTTTTTCTGTATCAGTAACCGTTAAAAATCTTAATATGGATCTACATTTGCGATTACCCGAACACTTCTCCACACCGAAATGGCCTCAAAACTTTTTAAAACTTTCTTTACATAACTTTTGGTCTTTCCTAAAGACTGGTTTGGTGGAATCTTTAAAAGGATATTTTTATAGTATTCATTCCGTATTCGTGCAACCGGTGGAAATTCCGGTCCCAGTACGTGTTCACCAAAACCATTTCCCAAAGCCTGCGCCAGCCAATCGGCAGCATCGTTCGTTTTAGAATAATCCCTGCTTTTTAGGGTGAAACGAATCAATTTATAATAAGGTGGATATTTATATTGATATCTTTCTTCCTGCTGTTCTTTAAACATTCCCTCATAATCGTTTACAGAAACCTGCTGCACGATTTGATGATGAGGATTATAGGTTTGTATCAGCACTTTCCCCTGCTCTTTAGTTCGTCCTGCCCTGCCTGCCACCTGCAGCATTAGCTGGAAACTGCGTTCATGAGCTCTAAAGTCGGGAAAATTCAGCAAATTATCGGCATTCATAATTCCTACTAATCCTACTTTCCTAAAATCCAGCCCCTTAGTAAGCATCTGCGTTCCCACAAGAATGTCGATACTCTGTTGTTCGAAAGCATTTATAATCTTCTCGTGGCCAAACTTTCCGCGGGTTGAATCCAGATCCATTCTTCCGATAGTCACATCCGGTAACAATGCTTTTAGTTCTGTTTCTATTTGTTCTGTTCCAAAGCCTTTTGTGGTAAGATCAGGACTGTCACACGCCATACATCGCTGCTGCATAGCAATATGATATCCGCAGTAATGGCAGCGAAGCTGATTGTTATGATTGTGATAGGTAAGACTAACGTCGCAATTGGGGCATTGAGGCGAATGCCCGCAAGTATTACATTCCAAAATAGGAGAATATCCGCGGCGATTCTGAAAAAGAATTACCTGCTCTCCATTTTCCAGGGTGGCTTTTATTTCTTCAAGCATCCTGTCTGAAAAATGGCCCGTCATCTTCTTCTTTTTATGCTTTTCTTTTATATCGATGATCTCTATTTGTGGCAACAGAACATTTCCGTAGCGCTGTTTTAAAGAAACCAGTTTGTATTTATTATGAGTAGCATTAAAGTAAGACTCTAAAGAAGGTGTCGCCGAACCAAGGATCACATTAGCTTTGCTCATATTTGCCAAAACAACCGCAGCATCGCGTGCATTGTAACGCGGTGCAGGATCAAACTGCTTAAAAGTGGTTTCATGCTCTTCATCTACCACTATAAGCCCTAAATCGTGAAAAGGAAGAAATACCGAAGAACGAGCGCCGAGTACAACTTTGGCTTTGCTAAGATTATTCAACACGTTCCGGTAAACTTCCATGCGCTCGTTTACTGAATATTTGCTGTGGTAAACCAGCACCTGTTCCCCAAAATAATCCTGAAGCCGAGCCACCAACTGGGAAGTAAGCGCTATTTCAGGAAGCAGGTAAAGCACCTGTTTCCCTTCAGCCATCGCTGTTTCAATAAGTTTTATATAAATCTCGGTTTTTCCTGAAGAAGTGATCCCGTGCAAAAGGCATATTTCGTCATTACTAAATCCCTCTTCTATCTCCTGATGCGCCTTTTGCTGAGCCTCATTTAATTCCAGTTCTTTATTGCTGCCTTCAACATCAAATTGCACCCGATCTTCCTTTATGTAGTATTCATCAAGAATTTTTTTATCGATAAGGCTCTTGATAATTGCAGCTGAAGCACCGCTTTTTTTAGCCAACTCCTTCAGCTGAATGGGTTTATTAGCTGAAGCGTTTAGCTGAAACCACGTTAAAATTACTTCCCTCTGTTTGGGTGCGCGACTAAGATCATCTAAAAGCTGATGCATTTTATCTTCAGAAGAATAGGCGGAATTTAATTTTACATACCGCACCAATTTCGGCTTGTACTGTTCAAAGATCTCCTGATTTACCACCACCACGCCTTTTGCCACCAGAGTATTAATGATAGGCAGCACGGTCTTGCGATCCAGTAACTGCATAATCTCCTGGATACGCAATGAAGACTGCCGCTGCAGTGCTTCATAGATAATAAATTCCTGGTTGGTTAAAATATCTTCATCAAACTCTTTGTGAGACAGCTGCACAAGCGTTTCACTTTCCAAAAGAAACCCTCCCGGTAAGGCGGCTTTCATAACCTCTCCCTGTGCGCACATATAATAACCGGCTATCCATTCCCAAAACGCCAGTTGTTGCTGCGTAACAACAGGAGATTCGTCCAGAATTTGTTCTATAGGTTTCGCAACATAATTCTGGGGCGCGTTCTGATGCAATCGGGCAATAATACCGGTGTAGATTTTGGATTTCCCAAAGGGTACTGCTACTCTTATGCCCGGTTTTAGAAACCGGTGTTCTGCTTCGGAAACTTCATAAGTAAAAAGATTTTCCAGTGGCAGTGGCAGAATAACATCTATGTAATAACCCATTTTTACTCTTTTGCAAGACACAAAAATAAACTTCTTTTTCTTCCCAATAAAAAACCTCTCCAAAAGAGAGGTTTTTTATTTTTTTACTGGATTAATCCAGACGTTCCCACGTTTGAGT
>JBAVQO010000071.1:0-6529 GCA_049694135.1 Gillisia sp.
ATCATCGACGGTGGCGAAGTATAGTTCCAGCCAGCGATTAAAATGGATTCGGGACACGGGTAAATTTGCATGTGGTAAAAACGGGCTGCCGTAATAGGTATGTTCTTCCAGTAAAATAGTTTGCCAGAATTTGTACATTTTTTCCAAATGTTCTGGCCACCGGTCCTGAATAACATCATTAAAGATGTTACTAAGCAGTTCATCGTCTTTTACTTTTTCGTAAAAGGTATCAACCAGCAGTTTTATATCCTGAATATTTAATATCTCTTTGTTCATTTTAAAAGAAGGATTTATAAAGGTCTGGTTTTAGAAACATTACAAGATAGAACAGGCTGAAGGCAAAAATAATAACCAACAGGGCCCATATCCACGAAGGTATTGCTTTTGGGTTTTCGGAACCGCGAATAATAAATTTGTCGTTGGTTTCACTTCCGTAGGCATTGATTATAATAGAAGTTTGAGTGTCGATTACTTCATTGTCTTTTAACCCAATCACCGAAATTTCGGGACCGTTGCGAACTTCGAAAGGAATTATTTTAATGCCTTCTGCATTGTTGGAAGATTTCGCTACTATTTTCAGGCTATGCTTCCCGTCTGGAATTTTAGTTGTATCCAAAACAAACTTTACCGGAGGTGCAAATTCTCCAAAAGGCTGCTCATCGTCGTCTAAAAAAACCTTTATGATCCTTGAGTCTTCTATGTTTTCAGAATCCTTCATCCTTTACTATATTTTTAATATGATCTGAATTATTTTCGCCGGGCGAAAAAAGATACTTTATGCTCATTACTAAGGTGAACAAAACTATCACCACAGCTATTCCTATGATTATGGCATCCATAAAGGCATGGGAATTCTGTACATTTTGGTCTCCGGTTGCCGGAACTTTTTCGCAGAACAACTGAGCAAAAAGGGAGCTCTGAAAGAAAAAGAAGAAGACGATTAAGGCATTTAGTTTTTTCATTGTATCAGGTTTACAGATCCGGATCTTTAATTAAAGAGTCTCTCACTTTTTTTACATCTTCTGTTTTTACAGCGGGAGCATTATTTCCCCAGCTGCTTCTTTCATGAGTCATGATTGCTGCGATCTCGGCGTCAGTCAATTGATCGCCAAACGCGGGCATTGGACCGTAATTTGGGAGGGCGTTGTATCCCTCCAGGATTATGGTTATCATTTTTGTGGGATCTTCATTGTTTACAGTCGCGCTACCGGCTAATGGAGGGAATGCGCCGGGAACTCCTTTTCCTGTTTGTTGGTGGCAGGCGGCGCAGGTATTCATAAATAGTTTTTCACCGTCCAGACTGCTGGTGGTCGCCGCCTGTGCCGATCCTTCCTCTTGTGTTTTCTTTTTAGAAAACGGAATAAAATCAACCTCTCTACCCTCGGGCAGCGGAGTTTGTTTAAGGGATTGTAAATACGCGACCAGGTTCAAAGCATCGGCAGTAGCGACTATCTTTTTACCGGGATCGGGTAAAAATTCTTTGGGAACAGCCACTACAACATCCGATTCCTGTACATAAGTGCTATCAACTTCTTCAAAAAGCCAACGAAAACTCGGCATAACAGAGCCTTCTGCCACTGCCCGCGGATCGTAAAGATGCAATAATTGCCATGCCGCTCCCGGTTGCCTTTTACCAACATCGGTAAGATCCGGACCTGTACGTTCGCTCCCCAAAAGAGAGGGCGTTTGTCTCCATACATCTATGCGTTGTTTGCTGTAAAAGTAATCTTCCGGAATAGAGGGTCTTTTTCCCCACATATTATCCATCTCAATATTCCGCACCTGTTGAGTATGACAGGCCACACATCCTTCGGAAATAAAAACGTGTTCTCCTTTTAGTTCTTCATCGGTTAATTTTGGCTGATTGGGAAGCGGTTGGTAATCCTCCATCTGGTAAGCAGGATAAACGGCCACTCCCAGGCTAAGCACTAAGAAAACAATGAAGGCGGTAAGCACCAATGCTCTATGATCTGTATTAAAATCCATCATAATTTCTAGAAATTTACAGTTACTGTTTCTCCTTTTGCATCCTCAGTTATCGGGGGCAACGGCTTTTTATCCTTTTTGACCATATAATAAAAGTTATAGGCAAAAATCAAATGAGAAAGAAACATCAGGGTTCCTCCAACCGCACGCCATACCCAGTAGGGTTTCATTAGTAGTACAGATTCAATAAATGGATTACCGTCTATCCAACTCAGTCCTTTTAATGTACCGCCCGTCATCATAGAGAACATGTAGGCAAAAAGACCGATAAAAGCCAGCCAGAAATGTGCTCCAACAAAGAGTTGAGGTGGTTCTTTTCCGGTTAACTTAGGAACCAGTGTATAGATAGAAGCCCAAAGGATAAAGGAAATAATTCCGTACATCGTCATATGAGAATGGGCGACATTAAAGTCTGTAAAATGCCAGATATAATTGGTGAGTCTAAAAGCCTGTAAACTTCCCTGCATGGAACCCACGAAATAAAAAATCACTCCAACTAAAAAGAAAGGCAATACATAACTTTTTGAGATATGACTGAACCTGCCTTTCATTGTCATCAGAAAGTTGGTAGTTCCCGCTACAACAGGAATAACCATTCCTCCACTAAAAACAATGGCAGTGGTCTGCAACCACCAGGGTAAGGGGCTGAAGACGAAGTGGTGAGTTCCGATCATCGTGTAAAACAACATCTGCGTCCAAAAAGCCAGCACTCCTAATGAATAGGAATAGATTGGCTTGTTTAAAGTCGCGGGCAGGTAATAATAAGTAAGTCCCAGAGTAAACGTCATAAACCACATTCCCACGCCCTGGTGCATATAATATCCCTGAATAACAGTTTCCCCAAGACCATTTTGATAAAAAGGAAGGTAGGCTATGATCGAAAGCACAATTGTCCAAATTAAAGAAGCCAGGATAAACCAGTTGGAAATGTAGATCTCAGATATTTTACGTGTGGCAACGGTTTTATAAAAGTTGAAGAAAGTGATGATAAGTGCAATTGCAAAAAGTAACATTATTGGCCAGATATATTCCCGGTACTCACCTCCACCGTTGTTTACGCCGCTCATCAAAGCTATATTTCCAAAGAATACCGTGGCGTTGATCAATACCCAGCTTATCCAGGCACTTTTATAACTGTGGATTTTGTTATCTGAAGTTCGGGCGACAACAAAATAACCCAATCCTATCATGGCAAGAGAGCCCCAGCCCCAAAAAACCGTATTGGTATGTACGGGGCGTAGCCTGCCGAAAGAAAGCCAGGAAATATGATCAAGTTCCGGCCATACAAATTTCAGTCCCAGATACTCGCCCACCAGCGTACCGAAAAGCAGCCAGAAAGCCGCCGCACCCACGTAATAAATAACAATTTTTTTTAGCTCTGCCGGCGTTTCAATGCTTAAGGGCGTTTTTTTCTTTTCTTCGAAAAAACTTTTATTGGGGTCCTTTTGAACTCGCTGGATCAATCCTTTCTTGTCCTGGGCTTTATTTCTGCTTCCCAGTTCATCACCCTTTAATCGGTAGTTTAATGCGGAACGCCTGTTCTCTAAAATTTCGTCCAATTCATCACTGTCGAGGGAAATTATATCTTCATTAAAAGCTAATCGGGTTTTATCGATCTTTTTCTGCTTTAAATCAGAAAAATACCCGTTTATTCTAACGAGAATGATAATGATGCTCACCACCAGGACAATCACCAGTAGCACCAACGTCCCTATGATTCCCGGGTTTAAAATCCAATCCTCGCTATTGGCCGACTGGCAGAAAGCCGCTAATGGAAAAAAAGCCATTACTAAAACCCACAATAACCTGTTTTTATACATAATAATATATTAAGACCTTTTAATCCTTTTTATTTTCAAATTTTTTATCGTTTCAGAAAGGTTAAACCTAACTCGCAACCCGTTGCCAGCTCAAACAAACTGGTAGTTTTAAGCATTTGTTTCAGCTCATCTCTTATCCCAACAAATTTGTTATGAAGGGGGCAGGGCTTAAGAGAATTACATTTTTCGAACCCGAGCGCACAACCTTCATAGATCGAATTTCCGTCAATGGCGAAAACTATTTGATCCAGCATTATTTTATCCAGTTTTTGCTTTTCGATCTGGAATCCTCCGGAAGGGCCTTTTACGGAATGTAGAATATCGTTTTTTGCCAGCTGTTGCAGAATTTTGGCGGTAAACGCCACAGGTGAATCGATCTCCTCTGCGATTTCCTTTAAGCTTGTACGCACTCCTTCCAACGATTGTAGAGCGATATACACTGTTGCCTTTATGCCGTATTCACATGCTTTTGAAAACATTCTAAAAGAATTTTGCCAAAAGTAAAGAAAATTTTTAATTCGGACAACCTTGTCCGTAATATAAAAGGCGATTTTTAATAGGTGCAAACATGCCCGGCTGAAGCCTCTCTTTTCTAAGAAAGAATTAAAACAATCTTCAGAAATGTCAAAAAAAATAAATCACTTCTCCCATTCCTGACGATGGTCATAGTAAGGCTGAAAACCGGCATTTAACTTTGGCGTTTAAATTTCAGAAAAATGAATACCGAGTTAATTTCTAAATACAACGTTGCCGGCCCACGATATACCAGCTATCCGACGGTGCCTTACTGGCAGGAGGAAGAATTTTCCCTGAAAGGGTGGAAAAGCACGCTGCTTAAAAGTTTTAAGGAAAGCAATGCTAGCGAAGGCCTGAGTATATACATTCATCTTCCGTTTTGCGAAAGTCTTTGCACTTTTTGCGGTTGCAACAAACGGATCACCAAAAATCACGGGGTGGAAATTCCTTATCTCAAAACCCTTTTAAAGGAATGGCAGTTGTATTGCGATCTCTTTAAAGAAAAACCGGTATTAAAGGAAGTACATCTGGGGGGAGGCACGCCCACCTTTTTTTCAGCTGAAAACCTGAGTATGTTGCTGGAAGGACTTTTTCATGATGCAAAAAAAGCCGATGATATTGTGCTCAGTTTCGAAGGTCACCCCAATAATACCACTTTTCAGCATCTGGAAACCTTGAACAACCTGGGATTTACCCGCGTTAGTTTTGGCGTGCAGGATTACAACCAAACAGTTCAAAAAGCTATTCACCGCATTCAGCCTTTTCAGAATGTGAAATCAGCTACCGAAGAAGCGCGAACAGCGGGATTTACTTCCGTAGGCCATGATCTCATCTTTGGGTTACCTTTTCAGAAAAAAGAACATATTATAGAAAGTATTCAGAAAACAAAGCAACTTATGCCTGACCGAATTGCCTTTTACAGCTACGCTCATGTGCCGTGGATAAAAGGAAACGGGCAACGCGGATTTAAGGAAGAAGACCTTCCTTCTGCCGAAGAAAAACGACAAATGTACGAGACCGGGAAAAGAATGTTGGAGGAGGCAGGTTATGTAGAAATAGGAATGGACCATTTTGCACTGCCCACCGATGATCTTTACAAAGCGATGATTTATGGCAAACTTCACCGCAACTTTATGGGCTACACCAGCTCTGCCACTCAGTTAATGGTGGGTCTTGGAGCTTCTGCCATCGGTGACAGCTGGTACGGTTTTGGGCAGAATGTAAAAGGGGTAGAAGAGTATGAAAACCTGGTAAACCACGGAAAAATGCCGGTGAATCGTGGCCATATTTTAACAGAAGAAGATCTTGTGATACGGAAACATATTCTAAATCTTATGTGCGGCCTGGAAACCTCGTGGACCAACGAAAAAGATCTTTTTCCCGAATTGCCCGAAGTGCTTTCCCGTCTTGTGGAAATGGAAAATGATGAACTTATAAGTATTTCTAAAGATTCACTGAAAATTTTGGAAAAAGGACGGCCTTTTGTGCGCAACGTTTGTATGGCTTTCGATTTGCGATTGCAGCGCCGCCAACCCAATACTCACCTTTTTTCGATGACGGTGTAACAACTTCTTGAGAATGCCAGGAAGGTTCACCTGGCCCGGGAATTATAGGAACCTAAAAAGAGAGATTTTTTCACCCTGGTGACAGATGAAAAACCTCTCTTTTGTTTGTCTATTTAATGACAGCTATATCCGGCAGTGACCTGTGCCATAGGTTTGGGCGAAACGTAAGGAATTCCCAATCCCATTCCGCGAAGAATGAAAAGGCTGGCCATGATTATCAGGACTACGGGAACCGCTTTTCGAATATGCTGTTTCATAGTCGCGTTTAAAAAAGTTCCCATATACACGGCCGTAGTCATTAAAGGAATAGTTCCCAGGCCAAAAAGTGCCATATAAAGGCTTCCCTCCAGAGCATTTTGTCGTGAGATCGCACCCAACACGGCGGTGTACACCAGGCCGCAGGGCAAAAATCCGTTTAGGAATCCAATGGTAAAAAAGGTATCAGGCGTCTTTTTTTTCAGCTCTTTTCCCATTGCCGACTTCAGCCGCGAGATAAATCCAGATATCGATTTTGAAAAAGTCAACTTGTTCAGCATTTTCTTCGGAAGAAGAATGAAAATGATCATGATCACACCAATCCAGATGGAAAGTTGTTGCTGAAGACCAAAAATGGAAAGACTTTTACCTGCAAATCCGAACAGA
>JBAVQO010000072.1:0-1990 GCA_049694135.1 Gillisia sp.
CGGGTGTATTATTCGCTCGGCCTTTATGCAGGAGTTGGTAAGTTTATTTGCACAGAATCCTATGACGCACATTCTTTTAAATAAGAAGATTTCCCTGGAAGTAAGGAATCACCGTGGCCTTTTGGTAGATTTTGTTGCCAGTGCCCTAGGCTCGGGATGTCCTGCCTCCGTTTTTTCTGCCGCGGCTAATTATTTGCTCAGTTACACTTCAGAAGAGACCTCTGCAAATATGATTCAGGCCCAGCGTGATTTCTTTGGAGCTCATACTTTCGAAAGAACCGATAAACCTCGCGGAGAATATTTTCACGCTCACTGGAACACAAATAAATAATGGATTATCAATTATTACTTGCGGTTTTTATTGGGATTGCGTTATTACTGTTTCTGATTTTAAGGGTTAAAATTCAGGCCTTTCTTGCGCTGCTAATGGTCTGTATTGCAGTAGGACTTATTGCGGGAATGCCTGCGGAAGAAATTTTAGACACCATTAAAGAGGGGATGGGCAATACCCTCGGTTTTGTTGCCACAGTAGTTGGACTGGGAGCCCTATTTGGTGGAATTTTAGAAAATTCCGGAGGAGCGCAACGCCTGGCTTCGTATTTATTAGGAAAAACCGGCGAGAAACGCGCCCCCTGGGCACTGATGCTTACGGGATTTGTGGTAGCCATTCCTGTTTTTTTTGATGTTGCTTTTATTATTCTCGTGCCTGTTACTTATGCTCTAAGTAAAAAAACAGGAAAGTCCTTACTGCTATATGCTATTCCTTTACTTGCCGGGCTGGCCATTACGCATACTTTTATTCCACCTACACCAGGACCCATTGCGGTGGCCGATATTCTTGGAGCCGATCTGGGGTGGGTAATCATTTTCGGGACGCTGGCAGGATTGCCCGCTGCGATTATTGGAGGGCCGGTTTTTGCAAGATATCTTGCCAGGAAAATCGATGTGCATCCCGATATTTTTAAAGATGTAAAAATTCACCAGAAAACTGCAGATCAACCTTCGGCCTGGACTGTTATCTCTATTATCTTAATCCCTATTTTTCTGATTGTTTTAAACAGCCTTTTTTCGAGTCCGTTGTTTTCGGGGCTCCGGCTTTCAGAAGGAACATTGAATATTCTGGCACTTTTAGGCCATCCGTTTACTGCACTTATTATTGCTAATCTTATAGCCTGGTATTTCCTGGGAATAAAACGCGGAATGACGAAGGACTTTTTGCTGAAGGTGAGCACCAAATCATTCCAGGCCGCGGGTATAATCATTTTACTTACCGGAGCCGGCGGTGCTTTCAAACAAATATTGATCAATACCGGAGCCGGAGAAATGATCGCACATAGCTTAAACAACAGCTATTTTAATCCACTTGTCTTCGCATTTATCGTGGCTGCCGTGGTTCGTATTTTACAGGGTTCTTCTACCGTAGCAATGATTACCGCTGCCGGAATAGCCTCTCCTGTACTTATAAACGGAGGTTATTCTATCGAACAAACTTCTTTAATGGTGATTGCCATTGCTTCCGGAGCATTGATATTGTCGCATGTAAACGACAGCGGATTCTGGCTTGTGAGCCAATATTTGGGGCTCGACGAAAAACAAACTTTTCGCTCCTGGACGGTGATGACCACCATCATTTCATTGGTTGGTCTTTTTATGGCTCTGCTGCTTTGGTTTCTGATATAATTTCAGGTAAAAGAAGTATAAGAACAATCAATGAAAAGCACCGGTTTTTTCTCTTTAAAAGACTAAATTAAGACTCACTTTAAAATCAAAACTATGAAAAGACATGCTACAGCGGTATGGAACGGTACCGTAAAAGAGGGAAAAGGACACTTAAGTTCACAGAGTACTGCGCTTGATAAAGTACAGTATTCATTTAAAAGCCGTTTTGAAGAAGGCGTAGGAACCAATCCAGAAGAACTGATGGCTGCAGCCCACGCCGGTTGTTTTACCATGAAACTGAGTGCCGATTTAACCGAAGCGGGATTTACAC
>JBAVQO010000073.1:0-1566 GCA_049694135.1 Gillisia sp.
TTCAATTTCGTAAATGCCTACAGCTGCAGTATCAACGATGGCTCTAAAATAGGAACTTTTGTTGAAATTCAGAAAGGGGCTACTATCGGGAAAAACTGTAAAATTTCCAGCCACACCTTTATTTGTGAGGGAGTCCAGATTGCAGATAATGTATTTATAGGACATAACGTCACTTTTATAAATGATAAACATCCTAGAGCAACCAATGAAGATGGGGGGCTTCAAACAGACGCGGACTGGAACTGTATCGAAACTTTTGTGGAAGACGGAGCCTCCATAGGTTCCAGCGCCACTATTCTCTGCGGAATTCGTATTGGCAAAAAGGCTATCGTGGGTGCGGGGGCCGTTGTAACCAAAGATGTTCCTGAAAATGCCATAGTGGTAGGAAATCCAGCTAAAATAATCAAATATGTTAATCAAAAAACCGCTGAAAATGTATAAGCCAGTTGTTCAACAAAGAATCTCTTTTCTCGATCTTAAACTTCAGCATCAACAGATTAAAACCGAAGTTTTTGAGGCTTTTGAAAAAGTCTATGATAGTACTGCCTTTTCTGGAGGTGCTTTTGTGGAGGAATTTGAAAGTATTTTTTCCGATTTCTGCAATGTAAAATATGCTGTAGCTTTAAATAATGGTACTTCTGCTTTGCATCTGGCCATGCTAGCTCTTGGTATTGGCCCGGGAGATGAGGTGATTTTGCCGGCAAACACGTTTATTGCTACTGCATGGGGAGTCTCTTATACAGGAGCCAAACCTGTTTTTGTAGATTGTACTTCAGATACCTGGGAGATAGATGCTTCATTGATTAAAGACAAAATTACTGCCAAAACCAAAGCTGTGGTAGGCGTCCATTTATATGGACAACCTTTTGATGTGGGGGCGGTAGCTAAGGTGTGCCGGGAGCACAAGCTTTTCTTAGTGGAGGATGCTGCGCAGGCTCACGGAGCAAAATATAAAGGCATGACCATTGGTGGTTTTGGAGAAATGGCCTGTTTCAGTTTTTATCCCGGTAAAAACCTTGGCGCTTGTGGAGAAGGAGGAGGTATAACCACAAATGACGAAACTTATTATACTCATATCCTGAGTTTGCGAAATCACGGATGTGTAGTACGGTACTTTCATGAGGAGGTAGGTTATAACATGAGAATGGGAGGCTTGGAAGGTGCTTCACTTAAGGTGAAATTAAAATACCTGCCAGAATGGAATAATCGACGACAGGAGATTGCCAAACAATATCAAAAAGGGATTAAAAATAAAAAGATACAGTTACAGGTGCAGCCTAAATGGGCAGATTCGGTTTACCATTTGTTTGTTATAACCACAGAAGATAGGAAAAAACTTTCTGATTATCTCACTGAAAATGGAATTCTACCGGGATTACATTATCCAGTACCTTGCCATTTACAAAAGGCATACAAGGATAGGGGATATAAAGAAGGGGATTTTCCTAATGCTGAGTATTTGTCAAATCATTGTCTTTCCCTTCCTATGTATGCCGAGCTTTCGGATGAGAACATAGAATATATTATTGACACTCTGAATGCCTACTAATGGCAAAGAAGAAGTTA
>JBAVQO010000074.1:0-2097 GCA_049694135.1 Gillisia sp.
CCTGAATTCCCTATCTAAAGGGGGATGGAGGTCTCTGATCTTCCCCGAAATTCCCTTTATAAAGAAAAAGAAAGGGCTAAAATCCTAACTGCAGATCTGTCAGGTCGACAAATTTGATATAGGTAAAAAGGTAAAAATAATCTGTTACAGATGAAGATTTATTGTAAAATATGAATTAAGTCAATATATTTAGTAACAGATTTTATAGAAAAAACCATTGTTTTCTCTGCATTTCGTAAATTTCTTCAACAACTAAAACCAAATTACTCATGAAAAAATCCAATTCTTCCCCTTCGGCTTCCCGTCGCGATTTTATTAAAAGCAGTACAATTGTTGCCACCGGCGTTATGATTGTTCCCCGTCACGTTCTTGGTGGCCCTGGTTTTATTGCCCCCAGCGATAAATTAGTGGTTGCCGGGATAGGAGTAGGAGGTAAAGGAGAAAGCGATATTTATAATTTCTATAAATCGGGGAAAGCTGATATTGCCTACCTGTGCGATGTCGACGATAGACGTGCGGCAACAACTGTTTCCCGTTTTCCAAAGGCAAAATATTACAAAGACTGGAGGGAACTGTTAGATAAGGAATCCAAAAATTTTGATGCAGTCTCGGTTTCCACACCCGATCACAATCACGCTATAATCGCTTTGAATGCTATGCAACGTGGCAAGCACGTATATGTGCAAAAACCGCTCACTCACGACATTTTCGAAGCTCGAAAGCTAACGAAGGCTGCAAAAGATTATAAAGTAGTTACCCAAATGGGGAACCAGGGAGCTTCTGGAGATGGAGTTCGAAAAATGCACGAATGGTACGACGCGGGCTTAATAGGAAAAGCCCATACTGTTTACTGCTGGACAGATCGCCCCGTTTGGCCCCAGGGTATTCCGTGGCCCCCAAAAGCCGAATCTGTTCCTGCTGAACTAGATTGGAATTTATGGTTAGGAACGGCACCTTACAAAGATTATATAAATGGACTTGTGCCTTTTAACTGGCGTGGCTGGTGGGATTATGGAACTGGAGCTTTGGGAGATATGGGATGTCATTTAGTGGAAGCCCCTCATACCATTCTGGGATTAGGATATCCTAAAGATGTTCAGTGCAGCGTTGGAAGTGTGTATGTAGACGAATTCAAGAGAGGATATTTTCCTGAAAGTTGTCCGCCTTCAAGTCATGTAACTATGACCTTCCCCGGCAATGAAACCACCGACGGAGATGTTACCCTGCACTGGATGGACGGCGGTATTCAGCCAACGCGCCCGGAAGAATTAGGTCCCAACGAAACTTTTGGAGATGGAGGAAACGGGGTTTTGATAATTGGAACCAAAGGAAAAATGATGTGTAGCACCTACGGGGCGAATCCACGTTTACTTCCTACTTCAAGAACAGAAGAAGTGAATGTTCCTGAAAAATATGAAAGAGTGCCGGGAGGTGCAGATGGGCATTATGCACAATGGGTAGAAGGAGCTATTGCCGGTTATGGAAACAAAGAGTTAAGCTCTCCTTTTGATGTTGCAGGTCCTTTAACGGAAGCTTTATTAATAGCCAATCTTTCCATTCGTTCTGTCGATATCCGTAAGGAAATAGAAAACAACAACGGAAATAAAAGTTTTACTTATCCAGGTCGAAATGTAGAAATGATATGGGATCCGCAGGCTATGCGAGTTACCAATCTCGAAGAAGCAAATCGCTATGTAAAGCGAGATTATCGCGAAGGTTGGAGCCTGGAATAAAAATTTCTAAAATTATAAAAGAGGATATGCGGGGTTATGTTACATATAAACTGCTGGGACTTATCCTCTTTTTGCTTTTTAGCTGTAAAAAGGATTCTTCAACCGAAACGCCTACCAAAATGGTGTGGAAACCGCTGAATGTACAGATTTCAGCATACAATTCAACAAAATATCAAACTGGCGAAGGAAATCCGAATGTCACTGCCTGGGGAGATACGTTAAAGCCGGGAGAAAGAGCCATTGCCATATCTCCGGACCTTCTTAAAAAAGGACTGAAACATAATACGCCTGTAAGGATTGAAGGTTTATCTGGAATTTATTTTGTGAAAGATAAAATGAATGACCGATGGAGAAATAAAATCGA
>JBAVQO010000075.1:0-2487 GCA_049694135.1 Gillisia sp.
GGTCAATATCATATTTTGAAATTTTTCTACCTGTCCATACGCAAAAAACGTTTCCCTCTTTTCGAAGAATATCTTTGTACAATTTTTTCGATTCCGTAATATCTCTAGAGGTAATAGGACTTTTTAAAACTTCATTCAGTACTTTGTGGACCGATAAATTATTCCGAGAAGCATTTACAGAAAATTGCGCCCAATTAAACAAAATAGAATCTTGCCCATTTATAAAACTGCCTAAAATTTTAAAGACTTCATAGTATTCAAAAGGAATAGAAAAGGTTCCAAAATCTTTAATTAAAGTTTCGATGTCAAGATTGCACTTTCTTCTAATTGTTTGATTTTTATAATGGAATATTGAGTAAAAGTCATCGGAAATAGAACGTCCTATATACTTCATTGGCATTTTAGTAATCGTATCTCTAAGCTTTTTTGCGAGTTCAAAAAAATTATTGGCAACATCTTCTGGCATTCCTTTATTCTTTAAGTCGTTGTAGAAGGCGGAAAACCCACCGCGAGGTTTATAATCTTGTATAAGTGTGACCAGCTGTTTACTAAAAGCGAGGTTGGCTCCGCCATTAATTTGTGGTATGAGAGTTTGAGATTCTAAAATTGGATAGTAATACAGTAGCCATTTTTCAATTATTAATCCAGTCGGCATATGAATACGATTCTTTTGAAAAGAAATATATGGAGAATTATCTTGAATAATATCAATAACCCCCCGTAGAAGAGCAAACTTATATGTTGTGCTCTTGCTGTCTCTTTCGATAATTTTACTGATATTATAAAAGATCTCTTTGTTCACTATTCTACTTTTTTTGGGTACATTTTCTCCACTGCTAACCTGTCTGTGACTATATCTGTTAAAACTTCCCCTGGTCTGACATTCACAAGTCCCGGACCTTCATTTATTATTTTACCTACTATTGCCATTGTATAATTTTGAAAAATTACTACAATTTAAAATTAAAAATTTAACCGAGTTAAAAAGCAGGCAAAAGCTTTTCAACTACGAACCTCCCAATCCCTTTCTATATTTTTTAAACCCTTGCCCATCTCTTATATTATTTCCATTAAATTTGTGGCAGGATTACCCTATTTGATGACAACAATAAACCCATTAAGAACCGTAACCGTTACCCGCTATATCACGCCGCTGCGCGAAGGCGGTTCCCTGCCGGCGTTGGCCGAAGCCGACGATGATTTTAAGTATGTGCTTAAATTTCGCGGTGCCGGTCACGGGGTAAAAGCTTTAATAGCCGAATTACTGGGATCTGAAATTGCCCGCGCCCTGGGATTGAAAGTACCCGAGTTGGTTTTTGCCAATTTAGATGAAGCTTTTGGCAGGACAGAAGGTGATGAGGAAATCCAGGATCTTTTGCAAAATAGCCAGGGGTTGAACCTGGCGTTGCATTTTTTATCGGGAGCTATAAATTTCGATCCGGTGGTGACCCAGGTAGAAGCACATTTAGCGTCTAAAATTGTGTGGCTGGATGCATTTATCACCAATGTAGACCGCACTTTTCGCAACACCAATATGCTGATGTGGCACAAGGAATTGTGGCTTATCGATCACGGGGCTTCTTTTTATTTTCATCATTCCTGGACCAACCTGGAAAAACAGGCGAAAACTCCTTTTGCCCTTATTAAAGATCATGTGTTGTTACCCCAGGCTTCCCATTTGGAAGAAGCTGATGCGTTTTGTAAAGAGATCCTTTCCGAAGAAAAAATAAGAGAAATCGTAAACCTGATTCCCGATGACTGGCTGGAATGGGAGGGAAGCGAGGAAAGCAAAGAAGAAATAAAAGAAACCTATATTCAATTCCTTTTGGTGAGATTAGAACGTTCAGAAATATTTTTAAAAGAAGCTCAAAATGCCCGATAAGCACTTATATGAATATGCGACTATCAGGATCCTTCCCCGCGTAGAACGGGAAGAGTTCCTGAACGTGGGGATCATTTTGTTTTCTAAAAAAGAAAAATTCCTGCGGGTTTTATTCCATTTAGATGAATCACGCTTGCGCTGCCTGTGTTCAGAATTTGATCTGAACGAAATTCAGCAGAACCTGGAGTCTTTTCAGAAAATATGTGAAGGCGCAAAAGATGGCGGGCCCATCGCTCAGCTGGATATTCCGTCCCGATTTAGATGGCTCACCGCCGTAAGAAGCTCGGTAATACAAACTTCCCGGCCACACCCCGGAATGTGCTCCAACCTGGAGGAAACCCTGCAGCGACTTTTTATCGATTTGGTGTTATAATAGTTGGTAAAGAATATTTAGAACAAGAAATTATGAAGTTTCGCCATTTTGTGTCGTCATATATCATTTTCAATCACTGCTTTCAAACTTTTTAGCACCGGATTTTCTTCGCCCTGTTCCTTTTCCTGTTTGGCAGCTTTGCGATTGTCTTTCTGAATAATCTGCAATTCGGTTCGGTTTTTTGTTTCGGTTAATCTATATTCCATTTCAAAATAATTCTCCGGTTTATCTT
>JBAVQO010000076.1:0-1664 GCA_049694135.1 Gillisia sp.
TTTGAGGATAAGGTTGCTAAGAGGATATATAAATAAAATTTCATATTATTTGTTTTCATACTTTTTCTATTATTCAACTTTTTCAATCGTATAATGAGCTGTTGCCGGATTTGCAGGATCTACCTCAAAAGTTATATGATAGGTTCCTGCCTCTGAAATACCGTAAGCTCCCGGATCATCCAGATATAAAATTCCATCATCATTATTGCGTGGCCCGTAATTTATTGTCCAGCTATCATTTCTTCTAAATTTTACCGCACCTGGATTAAGTTCTGTGGTGATTTCCCAATAACCTTCCGCACTATTATAAGTCATATTGGTATCTGTATCCCATCCACCTGCCGTAGCATCTCCAATAATTCCCCAACTAACCGGTTCCACCGTATAATAGGCCATCGTCTCATCTTCAGGATTGATTTTAAAGGTTACCTCATAAACACCAGCTGTAGAAATATTATGGGCTCCCGGATCATCCAGATAAGCAATGCCTTCATCATTATTCCTTGATCCATAGTTCACTGTCCAGGCATCATTTAATCTGAACTTAAGAGCACCGGGTTGTAGCTCTCCAACATATTTCCATACCTGTTCACCGGAATCATAGAACATATTAGTATCAGTGTCCCAACCGCCAGGGGTTGCAGTTCCTATTATTCCAAAAGAATAAGGTTCTGCGGACCATTTAAGGGTATTTAGGTCTATAGTAATTTGGTAAGTACCTGGCTGTGGTACAGAAAGATTTACTGAACTGTCAAATACAAGATTTCCATTTCCATCTCCTCCATAATTCTCATCCCAGTTTTTTTGTAAGGTTACTTTAAATTCAAGGCTGTTTTCATCATTAAACGTTAAAATGCCTTTAAATACTCCACTCGTAGCAGTGGACGGAATACTATCGGCTGTAGAAGGATCCCAACCCTGATAAGCACCCGGCAAATAAACCTTGGTATTTGGAATAACAGTAGTATAAGGTGTCACGATCATAGAAACCGCTTTCGATGAAATAGTGCGATCCATTGTGGCCTGAACCCTTACCAGCAGTGTACCTTCGGTATCTGATTCCAGTCCAAGATCTTTGACCATATCATTAAGATCACTACCATTAAAAGATTTGCTTAAAACATCGCTACCTGCGTCAATGGTAACAGCATTCTTCCAGGCATTATCACCAATGGTATCCGTGGGAACATCAAACTGAAGCTTATAACTTACTGGGGCCTCTATAGGGAATACCACTTCGGGCCATGATATAGTGGTTGCCGCCTCATTTCCAGATTCCTGAGTAAGAATTACAGTTTGAGGGGAAGCATCAGGACTGGCAGAAAAATTCACCTCTTTAAGAGTAGTTAATTCAGCATCCTTTTCGCAGGAGGTTAACGTAAGTAAAGCCGCCCCGATAAAAAGTATTTTGTTGATTATATTTTTCATTTTTCTAAATTTTAGTATCCTGGGTTCTGTACCAAATTGGCGTTGGCATCCAAAGCGGAGGTAGGTATAGGGAATAATTTCCGGTATGATTCAGAAGCACCTCTAAACTGATTGGCATCCAGAAAGGTTCCAAAGCGTATCATATCCTGCCTACGGTGCCCTTCCCAATCCAGTTCATGGGCCCTTTCCCAGTAGATATCGTTAAGGGTAGGATCAGAAGGCAGAGCATCTAAACC
>JBAVQO010000077.1:0-1998 GCA_049694135.1 Gillisia sp.
ATCCCGAATTAATAAAATAAGCTCAAAATATTCTTTTACCAAAGCTTTTCCTTATCTCAAAAAATCTTTAAGTGGGGCAGCCTGTCCTGAGCGAAGACGAAGGGCCACATCCCGAATTAATAAAATATGCTCAAAATATTCTTTTACCAAAGCTTTTCCTTATCTCAAAAAATCTTCAAGTGGGGCAGCCTGTCCTGAGCCCGGACTAAAACGCGCTCCGAAAACCGAATGGCAAAAATAGTTAAAATGAAAATTACTGCCAACAATCAATTATATTTTATTTTTAATAAAAGAAAATTTTTTATCGGTTCTCTGTCGGGAAAGGATCTTACACTTTATTGCACTTCCATTGCATTGAGGATTCTTTTAATTTAGCCATTATAGCAATAATATTATGAGCAAACACTTAAAAGGCACATCTTCAGCAAGATTACTGCGCTACGCTTTTGTTTTAAGTATCATAACCATTGTTTACAATTTAATAGAGGGAGCTGTTTCCACCATTTTTGGCGCAACAGATCGAACTTTAGTTCTTTTTGGATTTGGCATCGACAGTTTCGCTGAAGTCCTTTCAGGAATCGGGATAGCGCACATGATTTTCAGAATGAAGACCAGCGAAATTGCTACTCGCGACGATTTTGAAGTTCGTTCACTTCAAATAACAGGAATCGCTCTTTACCTTTTGGCTCTGGGAATATTGGGGGGAGCTTTTTTTGCCATTTTTCAAAATTATCAGCCGGAGAGTACTACTGCAGGAATTATAATTTCCATGATTTCTATCCTTACCATGTTCTTTTTGTATCGTGAAAAAATAAAAACAGGAGAAAAATTGAATAGCAAACCAATAATATCGGATGCAAAATGTACTAAAACCTGTTTTTACCTCTCTTTTATTGTTTTGATTTCCAGTCTGCTGTACCAGTTTTTTCAAATTCGTTATGTAGATGCGTTGGGCAGCCTGGGGATTGCCTGGTATGCATGGAAAGAAGGAAAAGAGGCTTTTGAAAATGCCCGGTCCAGAAAGCTATCCTGTTCGGGGGATTGTTGCTGAAGTTTTTCAATTTTCTCCGGATTCAGAAATGTAATTAACAGGGGAGAAGAGCGACTGGTTATATGGTTGATCTTTATTTATCGGAAACTTTCGGGATTTATTTAAATTCAAAAACTCCCAGAATTGATCTTCTTTTTGTATACTGCAAAAAAGCAAAGATAAAGACAATCGGCTCAGAAACTTTGAACAGCAGATTGCATAACTCTTTAATAGGCGGCCTCGGAAAAAATTTTCGACCCGGTTTAGAAAAATAGGAATGGAAAATTTAGAATTTGCGCGATTGCAGATGGCCTTTACCCTGGGCTTTCATATAATTTTTGCCTGTATAGGAATGGTCATGCCATTTTTTATGATCGTTTCACATTCCAAATGGCTAAAAACACGGAATCCACTTTATTTAAAACTCACGAAAGCCTGGCAACAGGGAGTGGCCATTTTTTTTGTTACCGGCGCGGTTTCGGGGACGGCGCTTTCTTTTGAACTAGGCCTGCTTTGGCCTGAATTTATGAAGAATGCCGGCCCCATAATAGGAATGCCTTTTTCGTTGGAGGGTGCTGCCTTTTTTGTAGAAGCCATCGCGATTGGATTTTACTTGTACGGATGGAATAAGCTGCCTGAAAAATTTCATTGGTTTACAGGCGTCATTATAGGCATAAGTGGTGTAGCCTCTGGAATACTCGTAGTTGCCGCCAACGGCTGGATGAATGCGCCCACAGGATTTAATTATTCTAACGGGGTTTTCAGTAATATAGATCCCATTAAAGCGCTTTTTAATCCTGCCTGGTTTCATGAAGCCCTTCATATGGTACTTGCCGCTTTTGTTGCTACCAGTTTTGCAGTGGCGGGAATACATGCGTTACAAATTCTTCGGAAGAAAAAAGTTGCACTTCATTTAGAAGCTTTTAAAATAGCCATTGTCTTTGGAGCCGTGGCGGCCATTTTACAAC
>JBAVQO010000078.1:0-1821 GCA_049694135.1 Gillisia sp.
CAAATTATATGTAAATCGCAAGGAAGGCTTTATTGGAACGTCGTTGAAAAAAGAAGAATTCGTTACCGATTGTTCAGACATCGATGATATCATCTGCTTTACCGGCGACGGAAAAATGATGGTTACCCGGGTAGATGCCAAAACTTTTATCGGGAAAGATATTATTCATGTGGCGGTTTTCAAGAAAAAAGATAAGCGAACCATCTATAACCTTATTTATCGCGATGGAAAAGGCGGAGCTTCTTATATAAAACGCTTTGCTGTCACCTCGGTAACACGTGATAAAGAGTACCATGTTACTCAGGGAAAAAAAGATTCAAAAATCCATTATTTTTCTGCCAATCCTAACGGGGAAGCAGAAGTGGTAACAGTCTATCTGCGACAGGTGGGCAGCATAAAAAAGTTGAAATTTGAAGTAGATTTTGCAGATATGCTCATTAAAGGCAGGAAAGTAAAAGGAAACATTGTTACAAAGTATGCCATTAAAAAAGTAGAGCTTAAGGAAGAAGGAGTCTCTACCCTAAAACCCAGAAGAATCTGGTTCGATGATAGTGTGAAGCGCTTAAATGTGGAAGAGCGGGGAGATCTTTTAGGAGAATTTCGCGGAGAAGATCGGCTGCTTATTATTACCCAGGATGGAGTGGCCAAAACCATAAAACCTGAACTCACCACCCATTTTGATGATGATATGATTGTGCTGGAAAAATGGGTACCCAAAAAACCTATTTCAGCTATTTATTGGGAAGCAGAAAAAGAACGGTTTTATGTAAAGCGTTTTTATATAGAAAACCCAGACAAGGAAGAACAATTTATTGGAGAGAATCCTAAAAATTACCTGGAGATCGTTTCCACAGATTATATCCCGCAAGCCGAACTGGTATACTCCAAAATACGCGGAAAAGATCAGAAAGAAAATGAGATTATTAACATTGAAGAGTTTATTTCGGTAAAAGGTATTAAAGCCCTTGGTAACCAGTTAACTACTGAAAAAATAAAACAAATAAATCTGATGGAATCCCTACCATATGAGGAGCCGGAAGTAAAACTGGAAGATATAGAAGTTGAAGAGGATAGTGAAGAAGAAAATGATGTCTCTATCTCGAAAAAAGCGACTTTTACGGTAAATAAATCTACAGAAAGTCAGACTAAACTTTTTGAAGAATAATGGGAATAATTAAAGAGTTTAAAGAGTTTGCTGTAAAAGGCAATATGATAGATATGGCTGTCGGTATTATTATCGGTGCGTCTTTCAATAATGTGGTAAATGTGATGGTTAAGCAGGTAATTATGCCGCCGCTTTCTCTGCTTACCAATGACATACATTTAGCAGATAAGAAAATAATTCTACGTCACGGTGCTGAAGCTGCTTCAGAAGGTGTAGTTAGTTCCAACGCGGCCCAGACGGTACCGGAGGTGGCGATAGGTTATGGAGCGCTTATTGAAGCTTTTCTTGATTTTATAATTGTCGGATTCGTTATTTTTCTTGTTATAAAAGTCATGAATCGTTTTAGGCAAAAAGCTCAGGACCCTCACGACAAGACGGTGGAAACGCCCAAGGATATCCAGTTGTTATCTGATCTTACCGAACTTATCCAGGAGCAAAATTCCCTGATTCGGAAAGGAATGAATAAAGATTAATCTATTTTTGTGACTTTTCCTTTTTTCTTTTTAGAATCTCCAACAACACCATATTCAAAGGTATAGGAGTTATCTTTTGTAGTAAGGATTTTAATGCTTAGCGGCTTTTTTTCCTTCATGTTTTTAGGATGAAGATTCTTTAAAATGTATTCGCAGTCATTCACCCAACGAATTGACGAAGTA
>JBAVQO010000079.1:0-2387 GCA_049694135.1 Gillisia sp.
GATCATGCCTGTCGAATATAAGAAAGCATTACACAGATTAGAAGAAGAAAGAATTAAAAACAAAAGAGAATTAAAAACAGCATAAAATGGGAAAATTGAGAGGGTTCATGGAATTTGAAAGAATGGAAGAAGAAAATCTCCCTGTAAAGGAACGCGTAAGATCCTATAAAGAATTTA
Organism: Gillisia sp.; assembly: GCA_049694135.1. Taxonomy (GTDB): domain Bacteria; phylum Bacteroidota; class Bacteroidia; order Flavobacteriales; family Flavobacteriaceae; genus Gillisia. Next base: position 178 of record JBAVQO010000079.1, read on the forward strand.
GAAAAGAATTGCCTACCAATGAAGTCGAAAAACAGGGAGGAAGATGCATGGATTGCGGAATTCCTTTTTGTCACAGTGGCTGTCCTGTAGGAAATTTAATTCCTGATTTTAACGATGCTGTCTTTAATAAGCAGTGGCAAAAAGCCCTGAATATTCTTCATTCTACTAATAATTTTCCTGAGTTTACCGGGAGGCTTTGTCCTGCACCATGTGAATCTGCCTGTGTTCTGGGAATAATAGATCCACCCGTTGCGATAGAAATGATAGAAAAATATATTGTTGAAAAGGGCTTTAAAGAGGGGTGGATTGAGCCCGCGCCTCCTGTTCACAGAACCGACAAGAAAATTGTTATTGTGGGCTCCGGTCCCGCCGGGCTCGCAGCAGCACAACAATTAAATCGGGCGGGACATACCGTCACCGTCTTTGAAAGAGATCGAAAAATAGGCGGTCTTCTCCGGTATGGAATTCCTGATTTTAAATTAGAAAAGAACATTATTGATCGCCGCTTGGATGTCCTAAAGGAAGAAGGAATTGAGTTTAGGACTAATGTTAATGTGGGACAGAATTATGATGTTGAAAAATTGAAAGAGTTTGATGTTATTTTGCTCTGTGGTGGAGCTACCGAAAGAAGAAAATTGCCGATTCCGGGACAGAGTGCCAAAGGTGTTGTACAGGCCATGGATTTTTTAAAACACAACAATGAAGTTGTAGATGGGCTTCATGATTTAAGTAGTAATCTAGATGCAAAGGGTAAGAACGTAATAGTAATAGGCGGTGGAGATACCGGTTCCGATTGCGTTGGCACATCTAACCGGCAGGGAGCTAAATCTGTAATCAATTTTGAGATTATGCCCATGCCTTCGAGTCAACGAACTCCGGAAAATCCCTGGCCTTACTGGCCGTTTACTTTAAAAACAACTTCCTCGCATGAAGAAGGGGTAAACAGAAACTGGAAAATAGCAACAAAAGAATTTGTTACAGATCAAGAGGGAAATTTAAAATCTCTGAAAACGGTAAAAGTAGAGTGGATAAAAGGAGAAGGTAAAATGGAGCTAAGGGAAATCCCGGGTTCTGAGAAGAATTGGCCCTGCGAATTAGCTTTACTGGCGCTTGGTTTTACAGGTGCCGAAAAATCTTTGGTGGAAAAACTACATCTTGAATTTGATGAAAGAACAAATATCAAATCTAAAAATTATCAGACTAATGTTCCTAATGTGTTTGTAGCCGGTGATATCAATCGCGGACAATCATTGATCGTTTGGGCTATCTCCGAAGGAAGGGAAGCCGCAAGATGTATAGACGAATTTTTAATGGGCAAGACGACATTACCAACAAAAGGGGAAGGAGACTTACCCTCGGTGTAACTATTTCAACTCAACTTAGTAAAGGCTCTTTTCGATTAACTTTCTTGGGCGGGCTTTTTCCGCTAAAGCTTCAAAACCGGGCTTTCCGCGCTACCGGCCTGCCAAAAATGGCAGCCAGGGTAGCCTGCTGCAATCCCTGCCAGGTATTGTTGTAATCCTTAAAATGTAGATATAAAAAAAGGCCTCTACTTTTCAGTAAAGGCCTTTCAAAAAGAAGGCGGCGACATACTCTCCCACAATACAGCAGTACCATCTGCGCTAACGGGCTTAACTTCTCTGTTCGGAAAGGGAAGAGGTGAGCCCCGTTGCTATAGCCACCTTAAATCTTAAAGTAGTAATGAGATATTAGTAGTGAGTAGTGAGATAAATCTCCATACTCCATGCTCCATACTAACTTCTAATAAGTTAACATATAAGGAAATAAACAATTCGAAGAAATTGGTGATAGTATATACTATATAAACAGCATCAGGTTTTCCTGTCCTGACCCTTTAACAGGCCAGGACGGGTGCACTAAGCTTTACGGATGATTAGTACCACTCGGCTATGACATTACTGCCTGTACACCTATGGCCTATCAACGTGGTAGTCTTCCACGATCCTTTAAAGAAATCTCATCTTGTGGTGGGTTTCGCGCTTATATGCTTTCAGCGCTTATCCCTTCCCAACGTAGCTACCCAGCAATGCTCCTGGCGGAACAACTGGTGCACCAGCGGTTGGTCCAACTCGGTCCTCTCGTACTAGAGTCAGATCCACTCAAATTTCTAACGCCCACTGTAGATAGAGACCGAACTGTCTCACGACGTTCTGAACCCAGCTCGCGTGCCACTTTAATGGGCGAACAGC
>JBAVQO010000080.1:0-2208 GCA_049694135.1 Gillisia sp.
GTTTATCTTCTATACAAAGCCGAGTATTATGGCGATATGATGATGAATTTTTATTACTCGGTCATGAGCATTTATGGCTGGTATAATTGGGCCAGAAAAAAGAACGGAGAGTATGTGGTGCCCATAACCCGCACCAATAACCGCGAAAAAGTGATTGGTTTTCTTTTTTTTATCGCCACTATGATTGTTACCTATGTGGTGTACCTGGCCTTTGGTCATGTTATGGAAACCGCCAACTACATAGATATTTTTACGAGCGGGGTTTTCTTTACGGCTATGTGGTTTATGGCTATAAAAAAACTCGAAAACTGGACCCTGTGGATCTTTGCCGACCTAATTACCGTTCCATTGTATGCCTATAGAGGTTTGGGTATGCTTTCACTCCAGTATTTAATTTTTACAATTCTCGCAGTACAGGGATATATAGTATGGAAAAGGAACTTGAGCAGCGGCCATGTGAGGTCTTAAAAATTGTGTTATTTGGGCCGGAATCTACCGGCAAAACCACTCTGGCAAAATTGCTTGCCGACCATTATCAAACCCATTGGGTGCCCGAATTCATGCGGGAATATTTGCAGGAAAAATGGGATCTTCATAAACAAACTTGCGAACCTAAGGATATTTTACCAATAGCACGGGGCCAGATGAAGGCTGAAAATGAATTGGCTAAAACTGCGAATAAGCTGCTTTTTTGCGACACGAATCTGCTGGTACTTAAAATTTATTCCGAGATTTATTACAACGGCTTTTGCGAGCCGCAACTTCTTAAATATGCGTTAAACAATTGGTATGATCTTTACTTTTTAACTAATATTGATACTCCCTGGGTGGCAGATGATCTTCGGGATAAGCCCCATGACCGGGAAGGGATGTTTAAAAGTTTTAAAAACGCTCTTCTGGAAAACAATCAGCCTTTTATTATTCTGAATGGTAGTCTGGACCAGCGAATGGAAACTGCTACGGCAGCTATTGATAAACTTTTAAAACAAAAGAATTGAATTTTACTTCAGAAGATATTGCGCAGATAGAACAGAAAGGAATACAACCCGAAAAAGTAGAAGAACAACTCGAAATTTTTAAGCGGGGAAATATTCCCGTAGCTATTGTAGCAGCTGCAACTTTAGGAAAAGGCATCGCGAAAATGAGCGAGTCTGAAATGGCCGAAAATATTTCGACTTATGAAGTGCGAAAAAAGCAGCTTAAGATCATCAAGTTCGATCCGGCTTCTGGCGCAGCCACGCGTATGTTCAAGGCATTGCATCAGTTTTTAAAGGAATTCGATCCCGAAAAAACGAATTTTCAAGAATATCTTTCCAGGACAGAGAGTCCCGTGCTGAAGTCTTTTTTCAGTAAGATGGAAAAACTTCCTTTTTATAAAGATGCCCTTAATCACGCGCGTAAAGATCAGCCCGGTTTCGACAGTTTTTCTGAAGATGCCAAGAAAGTAGAGCTTGTAAAAACCATCTTATTTTCACCGGGACTCAATTATAGCCATTATCCTAAAGGGCTGGTGCCTTTTCATAATTACGGACAGTTCGAAGCTACCGCTTTTGAAGAGCATTTGTATGAAGCCGCACAGTATATGGCAGTAGACGGGGAAGCTGCCTTGCATTTTACTGTTTCCCCGGAACATCAACAAAAATTTGAAACCGAATTCCAGGAAATCAAAAATCGGGTAGAAAAAAAGACAGGTATAAAATTCGATATTTCTTACTCTTTTCAGGATCCAAAGACGGATACCATCGCTGTAGATGACGATAACAAACCCTTTCGAACCAAAGAAGGGCAGCTGTTTTTCAGGCCTGGTGGTCACGGAGCGCTTATTGGTAACCTGAACAATCAGGATGCCGATGTTGTCTTTATCAAAAACATCGATAATGTTGTAACCATACCTCATCTTGATAAGATTGCGGAATATAAAAAGGCTTTAGCAGGAAAGTTGCTCCATATCCAGGCTGCCTGTTTCAAATATTTAGAAAATCTAACCTCCGGCAGTCCTTCTTCGGAAAAAATAAAGGAGATGGAAAGTTTTTTGCACGATGAACTCCTGGTGCGTTTTGAAGATGAAAAAGCCCTTTCTGAAGAGGAGAGAACAAAACGCCTTAAGAAATATCTAAATCGCCCGCTAAGAATTTGCGGAATGGTAAAAAACGAAGGCGAACCCGGAGGAGGCCCTTTTTTGGTCAGGATGAAAGATGGTTCCCAGGC
>JBAVQO010000081.1:0-1628 GCA_049694135.1 Gillisia sp.
CGACCAGGTCGTGTTGCAGGATGTAAATCCGCCGGATCCTGTAAAAGCAGCTTTTAACGCTGTAAACCAGGCGCAGCAGGAAAGAGAAACCCTTATTAACGAAGCCAAATCGGCCTATAACAAAGTGATTCCGAAGGCGAAAGGACAGGCGGAGGAAACCATTCAAAAAGCGGAAGGTTACGCGGCAGAAAGGGTGAATAATGCCCAGGGGGAAGTAGCGCGTTTCAATGATTTGTACGAGGAATATGTAAAAGCGCCCGAAGTAACCCGCAGAAGGATTTATCTGGAAACCATGAACAAAGTTTTGCCCGAGCTGGGTAATAAGATCATTACCGATGAAAATGGAAGCAACGTGCTGCCGCTGCTACAGATGCAAATGCAAAACGATAATCCATCAAAAGCAAATTAATCATGACAAACAAGAAACTTATATTTTCAGGAATAATTCTAGTGGTACTTCTTATCCTTATTTCATCCAGTTTTTATATGGTGAACGAGAAGGAACAGGTAGTCATCACGCAGTTTGGAAGGCCGGTAGGCAATGCGGTTACCACGCCCGGAGTTAACTTTAAGATCCCGTTTATTCAAACTGCCAATGTGTTCGATAAGCGATACCTTGAGTGGGACGGCGATCCAAATCAGATTCCCACAAAGGACAAGAAATTCATTTTTATAGATACCTACGCCCGCTGGCACATTACCGATCCGCTGCAGTTCTATAAAAGGCTCACCAACGAAAGAGGAGCGCAATCCAGGATCGATGATATTCTGGATGGGGAAACCAGAGATTATATCGCCAATCATAACTTAGAAGAGACCGTTAGAAACAGCAATCGAAAACCTTCCCTGACCGATACCCTCACCGAACCTTCTTCAGATTCGCTGGTAGATATAAAGGTTGGCCGCGAAAAAATTGAGAAGATGATCTTAAAAACAGCCAATGAAAGAGCTGCAGACCTGGGAATCGTTATTCTTGACTTTAAAATAAAAAGGATCAACTATGTAAACGAAGTTCGGGAGCAGGTATTTAAAAGAATGAACAGCGAGCGTTTTCGCATAGCCGATAAATTCCGTTCTGAAGGACAGGGAGAAGCTTCCCGTATAAACGGTGAAAAAGAGAAAGAGCTTAAGATCATACAGTCCACGGCTTTCGAGAAGGCAGAAAAGATAAAAGGAAAGGCAGATGCGGAAGCGGCGGCCATTTATGCCCAAGCTTATAACAAGTCGGCAAAGGCTCAGAATCTGTATGCCTTTTTAAAATCGATGGAAACCTTCGAAAAGACTTTCGATAAAAAAACCTCGGTCATTCTTTCTACCGACAGCGAATTGTATAAATTCCTGAAATCTATAAAATAAAAGAAGGAAAACTATGCCAACAAACATTTCAAAAATACAGATAAACGCTACCCCTTCGAAAGTATGGGAGGCACTTATAAAGCCTGAAATAGTAAAAAAATGGCAATATGGAAGTGTATTAACCAGCGACTGGAAAGTCGGTGGAAAAATTCATTTTAGTACAGAATGGGAAGGAAAAATTTTCGAGCAATGGGGAACGGTGCTGGAATTTACACCCTGCAGCCGGTTAAGATACAGCTTATTCGCTCCCCGGCCCGACCTCGAAGATAAAC
>JBAVQO010000082.1:0-3887 GCA_049694135.1 Gillisia sp.
CATGTTTTGTGCAAAATACACATTTCCATATCCGGTAGCTTCAGGACGGATTAGCGAACCTCCATAAGCAAGGCCTTTCCCGGTAAGAATTCCGGTAAATTCATTTCTAATGCGCTTGTATTGGCCAAACAAATAGCCAATTTCGCGGCCGCCAACTCCAATATCACCTGCAGGAACATCGGTATCTGCACCAATATGTCGCTGAAGCTCGGTCATAAAGCTCTGGCAGAATTTCATCACTTCATTGTCCGATTTTCCTTTAGGATCAAAATCGGAGCCTCCTTTGCCACCACCCATAGGCAGAGTCGTTAGGCTGTTTTTGAAAACCTGCTCGAAAGCAAGAAATTTTAGAACACTAAGGTTTACTGTTGGATGGAAACGAAGACCTCCTTTGTAAGGTCCAATTGCAGAATTCATCTGGATTCTGAAGCCTCTGTTTATCTGGATATCTCCTTTGTCATCCAGCCATGGAACTCTGAACATAATCACCCGTTCCGGCTCTGCCATTCGTTCCAGCAACTTAACGTTCTGATATTTTTTATTTTTTTCTATAAAGGGAATCACTGTTTCGGCAACTTCATGTACTGCTTGCAGAAATTCAGGTTCGTTTTGATTTCTTTTGGACACCTGATCCATGAAATCTTTTACATTTTTCTCCATTTGTTTAGCGTTAAAATTGATATTTATAACGATTTCGTAAATATTATACAAATATAAAAGGAATCTTTCGAAGTAAGGCGTATTTTCTTTATTTCAGATAAAATTAACGCCCTGTTTGGCTACACTTTCAAGTATTTAAGCAGTTCCTATTTTGTAAAGTTTCATTTTATATATTTGCTTGTACTCTATGGGTGGTAAAATGGCAAACTTCCGAACTGTTTTATGGATTTTAGTATTTTTCTTTTTAGCGAAAGAAAATGCCTGTGCCCAATTTGGTATATCCCATGAAATTGGAGTTTTAGTGGGTCCCACATCCTTTTTTACCGACTATGGACAGCGGTATGACCTTGTGAACAACATTAAAAACGCAGGTTTTGGAGTGGGCCTGGTAGATTATATGAATTTCGCGTACCGCGCAGAATGCAGCTGTTATACTACCGATAAATACTTTAACGATCACTTCAGGGTTCGTACAGAAATCGATTATTTTAAGACAAAACTGGAACATTACGGGCCGGTAGCCAGGAAAAACACGGGAGGTGGGAAGCTTCTTCGGGCGATGCACGGGGAAACTCAAACCATAGAAATTGGGGCCGCTTTAGAATATTATCCGTTCAGTATTCGTGATTCCAGGGCTTATTCCTATTTACTATCGCCTTTTGCCACTTTGGGGGTACACTATGTAAATTATTCCCCCAGTGCCTACTCAGACTTTGGCCCCTTGAGCGATCCTGCCAATGTTTTTCCCGCTTTTAAAGGGGGGATTAATCTGGATAGCGGCTCTACTTATGCGATTGTGGGAAGCCTTGGGGCCCGATACCGGCTTGGACCCGTAAGCGATCTAAGCGTTGAGGGCCGATGGGAGTATTACGACACAGACTGGTTGGAAGGCCTCAACGTAATTGGGCCGCAAAACAAAAACAATGATTTTGTTTTCTGGTTGAATATAGGCTACATCTACTATATTGATTTTTAACATCTTACTAAACAAAAAAAACCTCTTCAAAAAGAGGTTTTTTTGTTTGTCTGCAGATCTTTTTATTTTTCCAAAGCCTGTTTCAGGTCAGCTATCAGATCTTCATCATCTTCAATTCCTACACTTAACCGTATTAAAGAATCTACTACGCCCGTTTTAGCACGTTCTTCAGCAGGGATAGAGGCGTGAGTCATACTTGCAGGATGACCCGCCAGGGATTCTACTCCACCAAGCGATTCTGCCAGGGTAAAAACCTTAAGATTTTCAACAATTTTTACCGCGCTTTCCAGCGTGCCTTCTGTAGTGGTAAAGGAAATCATTCCACCAAACCCGCTCATTTGCTTTTTAGCGATGTCGTGGTTAGGATGATCTTCAAACCCGGGCCAGAAAACATTTTTTACCTTTGGATGAGACTTCAGAAAATTGGCTATTTTCTCGCCATTTTCACAATGGCGCTGCATCCGGATATGTAAAGTTTTAATTCCTCTAAGAACAAGGAAACTATCCTGAGGACCCGCAATGGCGCCACTTGCGTTCTGAATAAAATATAGTTTCTCTGCCAGTTTCTGATCTCTTACCACCAGCGAACCCATTACCACATCGCTGTGGCCGCCAAGATATTTAGTGGCACTGTGCATGACAATATCGGCTCCAAGGTCTAAGGGTTGTTGTAAGTAAGCTGTGGCAAAGGTATTATCAACCGCCAAAAGCACATTATGCTTTTTGGCAATTTTGGAAACAGCCTCAATATCTATGATGTTCATCATGGGATTTGTAGGCGTTTCTACCCAGATAAGCTTTGTGTTTTCATTTATGTAATTCTCGATAGTGTCAGCATCTTTCATTCCTACGAAATGAAACTTCAGCCCAAGACCTTCAAATATTTTGGTGAATAACCGGTACGAACCTCCGTACAAATCGTTAGTGGAAATTATCTCGTCGCCGGGCTTAAATAATTTAAGCACGGCATCTATCGCGGCCAATCCTGACCCGAAAGCAAGACCGAATTTGCCATTTTCGATACTGGCCAGGGCATTCTCTAAAGCGGTTCTGGTTGGGTTTGCGCTTCGGGAATACTCAAATCCTTTATGCCCGCCGGGTGTTGTTTGAGAATACGTACTGGTTTGATAGATAGGTGGCATCACAGAACCATAGGCCGGATCTGTATTTTCCTGTCCACCGTGTATAGTTTTTGTATTGAATTTCATAAACACAATTTTTTATCTGAAACCATCCCTCACAGAAAGTTTAAGATTATTTTAGAAATAATTTTGATTTCAAAGGTACTATTCATATTGGGGATTGGCAAAATAGCTCGTACCTTTGTTTTTCATCTTTTCAAGAATATTTATTGTGAAAAAATTCTTCCTGATTCTTCCCTGCTTTTTAGTGATTCTAGGTTGTGAAAACGAGAAAAAACCTCTCAAATTCACCACCTTCTCTCTGGAAAAAACAGACGATAAGAACTGTGATCCGGAACGCGAAAATTGCACTTATATAAGTATTTCTGTTCCGCAGGCGAAGGAAGAAACCAAACGTGCGGAAAACTTAAATCAGCTTATACAAAAACACGTTATTGACCTAATAGATTATAAAGAAGAGAAAAAATATGAATCTCTCGAGCAATTTTCTCTTCATTTTATAAATGATTATGAGCTGGCACGGCGCCAGTTTCCGGAAGAAAAAACACCCTGGGAAGCCCAGGTAACCGGGAAGGTAGCATACCGCACCAAAAATCTGGTCTCGATAAAATTTAATCTGGAGCTTTTTACCGGCGGGGCTCATGGCTATGCGAGTGAAAGTTATCTGAACTTCAATCCGGAAACAGGCCGTTTATATCGAGAATCGGAACTTTTTACCCCCGATTTTAAAAGTTTCGCAGAAGACCTCTTCAGAAAAAAATATAATATTCCCCAGAACGATACCATCAACAGCACCGGATTCTTCTTTAAAAATGATGTTTTTCAGCTTCCGGAGAATATCGGTTTCCAAAAGAAAGATATAATCCTGCTTTATAATCCGTACGAAGTTGCCGCTTATTCAGAAGGAAGTATTCAGGTTAAAATTCCGTGGCAAAAGGCGGAGAGCTTCCTAAAAATAAATTAAAAAGCCCTAATTCTATTTTAAATAGTTGCGAATTCCAGGATATCTTGAGTTGCTTTGCAAAATAAAAGCTGTTATGAAAAAAATATATTTCCTTTCCACCTGTAGCACCTGTAAAAGAATACTAAAAGAGCTGGATGTACCGTCT
>JBAVQO010000083.1:0-5084 GCA_049694135.1 Gillisia sp.
AAATAGGAGTGAAAGTGGGGTCGGAAATCTTGATCGACAACTATTTTTTTCTTACCCATCATCCCGAAAAACGAGAAGGGTTTTTTAATATTTGTGGCCATTTGCATCCGGGTTATAAACTTAGGGGAAGAGGCCGGCAGAGTATAAAACTGCGCTGTTTTTTTAAAACCGCAGGTCAGCTAATTTTGCCTGCTTTTGGCACTTTTACCGGTAACTACTGGATTTCTCCGTGCCAGGGAGATCGGGTGTACGCAATTACTAAAAAAGAAGTTATTTCTGTGTTTTAACTTATTAAAACATTCTTAATGCCCTTTAATTGGGCAATTATTCTTGCTATCTTTAAAAATCTTATTACCGAAATGCCTCTTTCTGCCTGTTCTTTTAAGGCAATAGAAGCGAAAAAAACACACTTAAATGAGTTACCTGCCCATAGAAGATTATGCCATTATTGGAGATTTAAATACAGTTGCATTAGTTGGCATAAACGGTTCCATCGATTTTATGTGTTTTCCATACTTTGATTCGCCCAGCCTTTTCGCCAAGTTGTTAGATGATGATAAAGGCGGAAGTTTTAAAATAGAACCGCATTTTAAAGAGATGAAAACCACGCAGATGTATCTACCCGATACCAACGTGTTGCTCACCCGGTTCCTATCTGCGGAAGGAGTGGGTGAAATAACCGATTTTATGCCGGTAGAAGAAGTTTTTAGCGGCAAAGAATTAATTAGGAGGCTTACTACTATTCGCGGGGAGGTGTCTTACCGAATGAAATGTGCCCCCCGGTTTAACTATGGTAGAAGCAGCCATGAGATCGAAAGGGTTTCAGAAACACAAATCCTTTTTAAAAGCGAAAATGACGATCAGGCGTATGTTAGACTGGCAAGCAGCGTTCCTTTAAAAATTGAAGGGAACGATGTTATTGCAGAATTCACTTTAAAACCCAACGAAAAAGTCGATTTCGTACTGGAACATATAGATAACGACTGCCCATCGGAAAAGGATTTTGAAAAATTTGTGAGCGATAGCCTGTTGAGTACCATTAAATACTGGCAGAACTGGACAGCAGAATCCAACTATAACGGGCGCTGGAGAGATATGGTAAACCGTTCGTCTCTGGTATTAAAGCTACTTACTTCTCATGAGTACGGCTCGATTGTGGCAGCGCCCACTTTTAGTTTGCCGGAAAGCATAGGAGGTTCAAGAAATTTCGACTATAGATATACCTGGATACGGGATGCTTCTTTCTCTATGTACGCGCTCATTTTGTTAGGATATACCAAAGAAGCCGCACGTTTTATGGATTGGGTAGAAAAACAATGCCAGGATATAAAAGGGCAAAACAGGCTCGGAATTATGTATTCGCTCGATGGAAGCCGTCAGCTGGAAGAAAAGGAACTGAAGGATTTTGAAGGATATAAAAAGTCTTCTCCGGTGCGAATAGGTAACGAAGCTTACGGCCAGCTTCAGCTCGATATTTATGGGGAATTGATGGATGCGGTTTATTTATATAATAAATATGGTGAGCCCATTTCGTACGATTTCTGGAAGAACCTGGAGAAGCAAATCAACTGGTTGAGCGATAACTGGAATCAGCCCGATGAAGGGATTTGGGAAGTTCGCGGCGGAAGAAAGAAATTTTTGTATTCCCGACTTTTATGTTGGGTGGCGCTGGATCGCGCCATTAAAATCGGAGAAGCCCGTTCTTTTCCATTGAACGGAAAATGGCATACCGAACGCGATAAGATATTCAACAGTATTTTCGATGAGTTTTGGGATGATGAAAAAAAGGCCTTTATGCAATATCCCGGGTCGGATACCGTAGATGCCTCTGCATTGTTAATGCCCCTGGTGCGATTTATAAGCCCCCGGGATCCGCGCTGGCTTTCTACGCTAGATTTAATTGAAAAAGAGCTGGTCTCGGATTCACTGGTGTATAGATATAGAGGAAAAGATGCCGCTACAGATGGCTTTTTGAGTCATGAAGGTACCTTTTCAATGTGCAGTTTCTGGTTTGTGGAATGTCTTTCCAAAGCCGGAAGACTGGATAAAGCCCGGTTCTACTTCGAAAAAATGCTGGGGTATGCCAACCACGTCGGTTTATATTCCGAACAACTAGGGTTTAAAGGCGAACACCTGGGGAATTTTCCACAGGCTTTTACCCATCTGGGATTAATAAGTGCCGCCTCCAACTTAAATAAACAATTAAACGACAGTAGAAATAAAAATATAAACGATTAAATGATGAAAGCAATTTCCTTACTACCCGGAACCAGTGAGTTAAGTCTTGAAGATGTAAAAGAACCGGGAATAAAGCAGCCGGATGAGTTAAAGTTGAAAGTGATTGAAGTGGGAATTTGCGGTACAGATCGCGAAGAAGCAAACGGAGGAAGAGCCGATGCTCCAAAAGGAAAGGAAAAACTTATTATAGGTCACGAAATGTTTGGAGAAGTGGTTGAGGTGGGAGATGCTGTAAAAACGGTTAAAAAAGGAGATTTCGGTTTGTTTAGCGTGCGCCGTGGATGTGGCAAATGCGTTGCCTGTCTTAACAACCGCAGCGATATGTGTTTAACAGGAGATTACACAGAAAGAGGCATAAAAGAAGCCGATGGTTATCAATGCGAGTTTGTGGTAGACAGGGAACAATATTTCATAAAAGTTCCGAAGGAAATAAAAGACATTGGAGTGTTGACCGAGCCTATGTCTGTGGCCGCTAAAGCCATAGATGAAGCTTTACTACTTCAGAAAAAAAGATTTGAAGATTTTGAAGACGCGTCTACCTGGTTAAAAGGAAAAAAGGCGCTGGTAGCCGGTGTAGGTGCGGTAGGAATTCTGGGAGCCATCATTCTTCGGCTAAAAGGGGCAGAAGTGTACGGACTGGACATTGTGGATAAAGATAGTTTACGCCCAAAGGTCTTAGAAGAAATTGGAGGGAAATATATCGACGGGCGTGAGGTAAAAACCATGAACCTTGACGATACCTTCGGGGAAGTCGACTTTATTTTTGAAGCCGTTGGTGTTGCCAACCTTCAGATGGAATTGATTGATGTGCTGGGAATTAATGGCATTTATGTAGCCACCGGAATTCCTATGGGCAATCGCCCTACCAACATAAGCGCCGCCGAACTCATGCGCCAACTGGTGCTGAAGAATCAAATTGTTTTGGGAAGCGTGAACGCGAGTCCCGCAAATTACAGAATGGCAGTAGAGGCTCTGGTAGAGGGCAAGAAAAAATGGCCCGGTGCGATTTCAAAATTAATAACCGACCACATTCCGTTGTCTGAGTTTGATCCGGCTCTCCATCACCACAGTCCCAATGAGATAAAGGTCGTTATAAACTGGGAAAACGCCGATTTATAAAGTTGATGTGTTTCAGGTAACATACTCTTTTTCTTCAAAACAAAAAAAAGAAGTATTTTTAAAAGGCTAACCATCATCATTTAAAAATGACCCGTAATCTCTCTATCCTTAATCTACTGTCGGTTTTGTTGGTAATTATTGTGAATTATTACTCCCAGACCGTAGAAATAAACAATAACACCATTGGCAGCTTAAGTAAAGAGTACGACAACCTTTTTACACCTGCGCCCTACGCTTTTGCCATCTGGGGCGTTATTTTTTTTAGTCTTTTGGTGTACGTGGTTTTTCAAATTAACAGAGCCTTTAGCGACAAAGATTCCGATTTTGTTTTGCAGACCGGCCCCTGGTTCTTTATTGCGAATTTTGCGAATGCTGCCTGGGTCGTAGCCTGGTTGTTTGAATATACTTTAATTTCTGTGTTTTGTATGTTCGTTATTCTGGCTAGCCTGATCATGATAATTCTGCGAACAAATATGGAAAGATGGGATGCTCCCCTAAAAATTATCGCCTTTACCTGGTGGCCGATTTGCCTTTATTCCGGATGGATTGCCCTGGCTACGATCGCGAATGTTGCTGCTTATTTGGCTAAAATCGGGTGGAATGGTTGGATTTTTAATGAATTTGTATGGACGCTTATCATGATTATGGTCGCAGTGGGTATTAACCTCCTAATGGTATATAAGCGAAATATGCGGGAATTTGGTGCAGTGGGAATATGGGGATTATTTGCCATTTATATGCGACACAGCGAAAAACATCCGGAAATTGCCATTGCAGCGCTGGCGGGAAGTATCGTTTTATTGGCTTATATCGGTTACCATGGCTACAAAAATCGAAAAACCAACCCAATGTATAAACTGGTGAACGGTCAAAAATTATAAGCGGATTTTTCTTTGTTGCCCGACTGGATTTTAGCTGGATTGTTAGAAAAATGATAAATATGGAAAGGAGCAGCTTAACTAAAGTTAAAAAAGAACCACGCTGTTGGAAGGCAAAGTACCACGAAGTATCTTTGCGGCAATGAGTACAACTTTTATCGCCCAAAAATTCGCACAGTCTCCGCAACAGCAGAAACTGAGGGAATCCATTTCCAATTCTGAAAAATCTTCTTCAAAAATACATTTAAAAGGGCTCGTAGGATCTTCGCTTTCCTTTGTATTGAAAAATGCTTTTGCGGAAGCAGAACGTCCTTTCCTGCTTATTTTTAACGACAAGGAAGAAGCGGCCTATTATCTCAACGATCTTGAACAGCTGGTAGGCGAAAAAAATGTGCTTTTTTATCCCGGTAGCTACCGTCGGCCTTACCAGATTGAAGAAACCGATAATGCCAATATTCTGCTGCGGGCCGAGGTTTTAAATCGAATAAATTCCCGTAAAAAACCCGCGATAATTGTCACCTATCCCGATGCGCTTTTTGAAAAAGTAGTCACGAGAAAAGAACTGGATAAGAATACGCTGAAAATATCGGTGGGAGAAAATCTTTCCCTGGATTTTGTAAATGAAGTGCTTTTTGAATACAAATTCAAAAGAGTCGATTTTGTTACGGAACCCGGCGAGTTCTCGGTACGCGGTGGGATTATAGATGTTTTTTCCTTCAGCAATGATGAGCCTTACCGTATAGAATTCTTTGGAGACGAGGTGGAAAGTATTCGAAGTTTCGATGTGGAAACCCAACTTTCGACAGACAAGGTGAAAAAAATCTCGATTATGCCCAATGTCGAGAACAA
>JBAVQO010000084.1:0-3687 GCA_049694135.1 Gillisia sp.
AACAAATATAACGGAAGCATGCCGAGCAGAAACACAAGGGTCGTAATTCTCTTCATAGACTTTTATTTTTGAACACTCATTAAGTAGTGAATATTGAATAAGAATTACAATTTCTATTCCAAAGGTAGAAAAAGATAAAACCCCATCAAATTAATGATGAGGTTTTGTCTTGTTAACCAACTAAAACTTAAATTATGAAAAAAAATTAAAACATTTTGGTAACCACTCCAAAAATGCGGTGCAAATGTCCGTATCTTTTTTAGAAAAACAAGTGGCAAAAGTTACTTTAACTCAAAAATTGTGTTTCTGCAACTATTTTATCTTTTTTGCTGAATAGTTGGTTGATTTTTATTATTTATTGAAGGGTTCCCCGCAAATCCTGTTCTCTTTCAATGGCTTCAAAAAGTGCTTTAAAATTCCCTTTTCCAAAAGATTGGGCTCCTTTTCGCTGAATGATCTCGAAAAACATTGTTGGTCGGTCCAGAACTGGCTTGGTAAAAATCTGCAATAAGTACCCTTCATCATCTCTGTCTACCAGAACTCCAAGTTCTTTTAAAGGTTCCAGGTCTTCATCTATTTCACCCACTCTTTCCAGTAAAGTATCGTAATAGGTTTCCGGAACATTTAAGAATTCCACACCTCTATCTCTTAATTTGGTAACCGTGTCTATAATGTTATCGGTTGCGAGGGCGATATGTTGAACGCCGGAACCATTATAGAAATCTATATATTCTTCAATCTGAGATTTTTTCTTTCCTTCCGCAGGTTCATTTATGGGAAATTTAATTCTTCCATTACCGTTGCTCATTACTTTACTCATCAGCGCGGTATAGTCTGTAGAAATATCCTTATCGTCAAAAGAAACCATCTGTGCGAATCCCATTACTTTGGCATAAAATTCACACCATTTGTTCATTTCATTCCAACCCACATTGCCCACCATATGATCGATATATTTTAAACCGGTAGGCTCAGACTGGTAGCGTGGAGAGTATGCGCGGTAACCGGGTAAAAAAGGCCCCTGGTAATCTTTTCGTTCCACAAACAGGTGAACCGTCTCACCATAGGTATGGATCCCCGAAATTACTACTTTCCCGTTGCTGTCTTCCAGTTCATATGGCTCTTTATAAGATTTGGCTCCACGGCTGGTGGTTTCTTTATAACTCTTTCTGGCATCGTCAACCCACAAAGCAACTACTTTTACGCCGTCTCCGTGTTTATCTATATGCTCATTAATGTCACCTTTTGGTTGAAGAGGAGAAGTAAGTACCAGCCGAATTTTTCCTTGTTGTAAAACATAAGAAACGCTGTCTTTTCTTCCGGTCTCCAAACCTGAATAGGCTACCGGCTGAAATCCCCAGGCATGCTGATAATAATAAGCGGCCTGCTTGGCGTTTCCAACGTAAAGTTCTACAAAATCTGTTCCCAATAACGGAAGAAAATCTTCAGCATTCGGGATGACTTTTTCTAGTTGTAAAGAAGTGCTATCTGTACTCATTTTGAATATGAATTAGAAAATTGATAATTAGAAAATGGATTAATTCCCTTTTTTTATAATATCAAATTTCAGTTAATTTAGTGTTTTTGTAGTTGAACTAATTATTTTGTTTAAAATCTTAATGATTGATTCCAATTCCTTGATTAGGTATTGGCAGTTGGGATAAGTTTTCATTTCATCACATAAAAAGAGCCAATATTCCGTCTCATCTGCTTCTTTTAATGCAGTTTTTAAATTATGAATAAAATCCTTTCTGCTTTCCCCATTTTGGCTTCTTTAATGTTTGCCCCAATTGAAGTACCCGATTTTATCAACTGATTAGCAACCACGTATTTTCTATCCTTCTCAAGTTCTTCAGTAAATTCTATTATTTTTTTAGAAATTCAAAACTCTTAATCAGAATGATATTATCCTTATACCTTTCATTAAAGGTCATTATCTAATTTTCTCATCTTCTGATTAAATCAATGATCCAACCAGGATTTATGATAGGATTCATCGGCTATTTCCATGGCTTCTTCAGTAAGCATCAACGGCTTAAAAGTGTCTACCATCACGGCAAGTTCTTCGGTCTCGGTTTGTCCAATGCTCCGTTCTACGGCTCCTGGATGCGGACCGTGAGGAATTCCCGCGGGATGCAGCGAAATATGCCCGGCTTCAATATCGTTTCGGCTCATAAAATCGCCATCTACATAATATAAGACCTCATCGCTGTCTATATTGCTATGGCTGTAAGGTGCCGGAATACTTTCCGGATGATAATCGTATTTTCTAGGGCAAAAACTGCAAACCACAAAAGCGTCAGTCTCAAAGGTTTGATGTACCGGTGGCGGTTGATGGATTCTGCCGGTAATAGGTTCAAAATCATGAATGGAAAAGGCATAAGGATAGTTATACCCGTCGTAGCCCACCACATCAAAGGGATGTGTAGCATAAACCATATCAAAAATTTCGCCTTTTTTCTTTATTTTTATAAGAAAATCGCCTTTTTCATCATTGGTTTCCAATTCGTAAGGTTGGCGTAAATCGCGTTCACAAAACGGAGAATGTTCCTGAAGTTGCCCAAACCAATTCCTGTATTTCTTGGGAGTGTAAATAGGCCGATGAGACTCCACAATAAAGAGCCTGTTATCTTCATCATCAAAATCTATTTTATAAATGGTGCCGCGGGGAATCAACAAATAATCGCCATATTTAAAATCCAGATTTCCCAGATGAGTCCTTAATTTCCCACTTCCTTTGTGGATAAAAAGCAATTCATCGGCATCAGAATTTTTATAAAAATAATCAGTAGTTGATTGTTGCGGAGCCGCCAGCGTTATATTTACGTCGCTATTGGTAAGGACTATTTTTCGACTATCCAGATAATCCGGTTCCGGTTTTACCTGAAATCCTCTAAATCGATACGATTGCAGGTTGTTTTCCCGTGCAATTTTTGGTTTAACGCTATAGCTGCCGCGAATTTCCTTTACCTGCGTGGGGCGATGCTCATGGTAGCTGTTAGAAGACATGCCCTCAAAACCAACTGTACCAAACAATTGCTCATAATATAAACTTCCATCGGGCTTTTTAAAAACGGTGTGGCGTTTATGGGGAATCTTTCCTATTTTATGGTAAAAAGGCATATAGACAAATATTATTTTTCGATTGTATTTTCAAAAATAACCGTTATTTTCTGATTATTCTGAAAATAAATATCGATTAAAACAAATATCGCTAATTTTTATTAAAAAAGCTCTTAAAGAAGAACTAAAACTCCTGGGCATTTTAGAACCAGAAACCCATACTAAAAAACCATTGACTTCTTCTAATTTCGGGAGAAATAGAATATTTTACTTCCAAAGGACCCAAAAAAGTTTCCAGGCTGTAACCCAGCGCATAACCAGAATAATCGGGGGCGGTAAACCAGTGGCCGGTCTCGTATAAATTGTTTTCTACATTGGCAAAATTGGCGCTGGCGATAATGTGGTTTTTCTTGAAGATCTCATAATCCAACTCTACCATTCCCTTTATATAACTATCGCCGGAAATACTTATAAAATCATAGCCATAAAAGGGAATAAAGTTATTTATAAGATCATTCCCATATCCTCCCAGGAAGAAATCGAGGGTATTATTTTTATCGCTTCCTATTCTAAAGCCGGTTTCAGAAGTTATTCTGGTAGTAAAATGATTAAACGGGGTAACAG
>JBAVQO010000085.1:0-5006 GCA_049694135.1 Gillisia sp.
CATGATGAACGATGGAGAAATTATAATTACGAATAATGACTTCCTCAGGCAGTTTGAAAGCGTTATTAAAAACGAATTGGTTATTGTAGAATACGCTCAACAGGAGCGAAAAATATTTTTAACCAAATTAAAAATGCCTGAAAATCTTGAGAACGAGGGATATTTAGAACCTTTTCTTGAAATCCTGCTGCGCCATATTAAAGACAGCAGCAACGACAGAGTGGTACCCACCAGTCCGGAGATTGCAAAATTTATGCGCAAAAACCGAAGAAAATATAAGGATCTGCTTCCGGTAGGAATAAATATTTAAACCGCCAGTTGTTTTTTGATTTCTTTAAATCTCACCAGTCCGTCCTCTCCAATATACTCGAGTTCAATTTCCTGAAGGGTATTTACTAATTCAGGATTCCAGGTAGTTTTTACCTTTACATAATTTTCTGTGAACCCGTGGATATAGCCTTGTTTATTTTCACCTTCAAATAAAACCGAACATTGAGTTCCTAATTGAGCTTCATAAAAAGAGCGGCGTTTTTTTACGGAAAGACCGCGTAACATTTTACTTCTTTTCTTCCTGACCTTCAGGGGAACCACTCCCTCCATCTCAGCAGCAGGAGTGTGATCTCTTTCTGAATATGTAAACACATGAAGGTAAGAAATATCCAAAGAATTTAGAAAGTTATAGGTTTCAAGAAAGTGTTCTTCGGTCTCGCCCGGAAAACCGACGATTACATCGACCCCAATACAGGCATGAGGCATCACTTCTTTTATTTTCGCAACCCTGTCTACATACAATTCCCTCATATACCTGCGACGCATCTTCTTTAAAATATCGTTGCTTCCGCTTTGTAAAGGAATGTGAAAATGTGGGACAAAAGTGTTGCTTTTGGCTACAAATTCTATAGTTTCATTTTTAAGTAAATTAGGCTCTATCGAAGAAATTCGAAGTCTCTCGATCCCCTCCACCTTGTCTAAAGCCTTCACAAGATCCAGAAAAGTGTGCTCATGCTTTTTATTCCCAAACTCTCCTTTTCCATAATCCCCGATATTCACCCCGGTTAAAACGATTTCTTTGATGCCTTTTGCAGAAATTTCGGCAGCGTTTCTCAACACGTTTTTGAGTTTATCGCTACGCGAAATTCCCCGCGCCAGAGGAATGGTGCAATAAGTACATTTGTAATCGCAACCATCCTGAACTTTTAAAAAGGCTCTTGTTCGATCGCCAAAAGAATACGCACTTTCATAAAAATCGGCATCTTCTATTTCACAGGAATAGATTTTTGCCGGTTCATCTTTTACAAGATCATTTAAATACTGTGTGATTTTGAATTTTTCGGTAGCGCCCAAAACAAGATCAACCCCTTCCACATCGGCCAACTCTTCGGGTTTTAACTGGGCATAACATCCCACGGCGATCACAAAAGCATCTTCATTGACTTTTTGTGCCTGCTTCACGATAGTTTTAAAACGCTTATCGGCATTTTCGGTAACCGAGCAGGTATTGATTACATAGATATCTGCTTTTTCTGAAAAATCTACACGTTTAAAACCTTCTTCTTTAAAAGAGCGTGCAATAGTCGATGTTTCTGAAAAATTTAATTTACAGCCCAGGGTATAAAAAGCCACTTTTTGAAGGCTACTCATAATCAATTATTTAAAATTTCTAAAGGGCAGCAAATATACCACCTAAAAATGGCAAAGAGAAATAAAACCTTAGCTGCCCCTCGATTTGAAAAAGTTTTTTTCTATACTCCGAAATTAGCTTCTTCTGAATTTTTTCGAATCTTCAAAAACCTGTTCCAGAATGGACTTATCTTCTTCAGAAAATTCTATCCCCCGCCTTTTCATTATGATTTCGGCCACTTCAAAAGCTTTGGAAGTTTTATAAGTAGTCATTCCGCCGCTTCCACCCCAACTAAAACTAGGCACAAAATTTCGCGGAAATCCCGCGCCAAAAATGTTGGAACTAACCCCTACCACAGTGCCCGTGTTGAACATGGTATTAATCCCGCACTTGCTGTGGTCGCCCATCATCAGGCCGCAAAACTGAAGTCCCGTTCTGGCGAATCCCTCTGTCTCGTAATCCCATAACCTGACTTCGGCGTAATTATTTTTAAGGTTCGAATTGTTTGTGTCTGCACCAAGATTGCACCATTCCCCCAACACAGAATTTCCCAAAAATCCATCGTGCCCCTTGTTGGAATAACCAAAAATAACAGAATTATTCAACTCTCCTCCTACTTTGGAATGAGGCCCCACCGTGGTTGCACCGTAAATCTTGGCTCCTAATTTCACGGTAGAATGTTCGCAAAGCGCAAAAGGCCCACGAATTAAACTGCCTTCCATAATTTCGGCATCTTTGCCTACGTAAATAGGGCCCGCAGAAGCGTTTAATGAAGCATATTCCACTTTAGCTCCCTCTTCTAAAAAAATATTTTCAGCACAAATGACATTGTTGGATTTAGGAATGGGAGCACTTACTTCTGTTTCAGTAAGAAGTTCAAAATCGGCTTGTAAAGCCTCGGCATTTTTAGAAAATATATCCCAGGTATTGGCAATTTTAATCGTTTTTTCCACCGGATCCAGTTTTTCGCATTTTTGGAAATCTACTTCTTCATCCTGTAAGGCAAAAAAAGCAATAACTTCACCGTCATCATCAAAAATAGCCTGTTTTTGCTGAAGATTTACTATTTGTTCCTGTAGGGATTTGGTAGGCAAAAAGGAGGCATTTATCATAATGTTTTCAGACATTTCAACAAAGGGCCATTTTCGTGATAAATAATCTTCTGTAATAGTTGTGGTAGTGGTTCCCAACATTTTTTCCCACTTTTCACGAATGGTCAAGATGCCTACCCGTATGTCTGCTACAGGGCGGGTATAAGTAAATGGCAAAAGCTGATTGCGGAAAGGACCGTCGAATAAAACAAAGTTCATTTTTCTCGAATTTTACGTAAAGGTAAAGGTAAAATCGGAGAGAAAGAAACCTAAAAATTAAGAACAAAAAAAAAGCTTTCATTTCTGAAAGCTTTTCAAATTATGACTCAAAAAAGATTATTTTTTGAATTTAGCATATTTATTTTTGAATTTATCTATTCTACCAGCTGTATCCAATAACTTGGATTTTCCGGTATAAAATGGATGCGAGGTTCTTGAAATCTCCAATTTCACCAATGGATATTCGCTACCATCAACCTCGATAGTTTCTTTAGTTCTTGCAGTAGATTTTGTTAAAAACACCTCGTCGTTAGACATGTCTTTAAATGCTACTACTCTATAATTTTCCGGATGGATTCCCTGCTTCATCGCTTTAATCTTTAAAATCGTGTTCTTTTTTCGAGTGGCAAATTTAAGTAATTTTAGCAAACTACAAACATTTAAACACAAATTTTATTCTTTGGAGGCATTTTTAAAAAAAGAACTTTATTGTAACGTTTTGCTATATTTGTTAACTAATTGCTAAAATCAACCTTATAACCAACTATTATGGAAACGACAAAAGCATCTTCAAAAAAAGTGATTTTAAATTACGGCCTGCTTTTAGGAATTTTATCTGTTATTCTTGGCGTTGTCCTTTATGTAACAAACGCCTATTTAAATCCCAGTTTTATTTATACTATTATCGGATTTTTAATCCTTATAGTGGTAATTTCTCTTGGTATCAAAGCTTATAAAACAGAAAACGGCGGATATCTAAGCTTAGGCGAAGCTATCAAAGTGGGAATCGGTATTGCCTTGATCGGAGGAATTATTACTGCCATTTGGACTGTTCTTCTTATGAATTTTATTGAACCCGATTATATGGCCCAGATGATGTATCTTCAGCGTGAAAAGATGCTCGCTTCCAATCCCAATATGAGTGACGCTCAGATAGATCAGATCATGGAAATGAGCGCTAAATTTGCCTCTCCGTGGATTTCCACAGCGGTTCAATTAGTAGGAAGTCTGTTCTTCGGACTTATTATAGCACTTGTTGCCGGCTTAATTATGAAAAACCAAAATCCTTACGAAAGACAGGCTTAAAAATCATTTAATGCAGTTATCTATAGTTATTCCTCTTTTAAACGAAGAGGAATCCTTAAACGAATTATATAATTGGATTGTGTCTGTGATGCAATCCAATTCCTATTCTTATGAAATAATTTTTATAGATGATGGCAGCACAGATGATTCCTGGAAAACGATAACTTCTCTCTCGCAGCAAAATTCTGCGGTAAAAGGCATTAAATTCAACAGAAATTACGGGAAATCTCAAGCTTTACACGCGGGCTTTCTGAAAGCCAAAGGAGAAGTGGTTATTACAATGGACGCCGATTTACAGGATAATCCCGATGAAATCCCGGAGTTGTACAACATGATAAAATCTGAAGGATATCAGTTGGTATCCGGTTGGAAACGGAAACGCTATGATTCTGTACTTTCAAAAAACCTGCCTTCTAAACTATTTAATGCTGCAGCCAGAAAAACTTCCGGATTAAAATTACACGATTTTAATTGTGGTTTAAAAGCGTATAAACAGGAAGTGATCCGAAATATTGATGTATATGGCGAAATGCACCGCTACATCCCGGTTCTGGCCAAAAATGCGGGCTACTATAATATTACCGAAAAAGAGGTAAAACATCAGGCGCGTAAATACGGGAAAACAAAATTTGGGGCAGAACGTTTTATCAACGGATTTCTGGATTTAATTACCATTTGGTTTTTGTCGAAGTTTGGTAAACGCCCGATGCATCTGTTTGGTGCACTCGGGGTTCTGATGTTCTTTTTAGGATTTAGTGCGGCTGCATGGATAGGTTTTTCCAAACTTTATAAAATGTACCATCACTTACCTAATATTCTTGTTGCAAATAATCCGTGGTTCTATATCTCTCTCACCCTTATGGTAATAGGTACACAATTCTTTCTTGCGGGATTTCTTGGTGAGTTGGTATTGCGCAGTAAAAGAGACCGTGACAGGTATCGTATTGCTAAAACTATTGGAATAGAGTAATTCCTTTTCGGTTTAATCC
>JBAVQO010000086.1:0-5147 GCA_049694135.1 Gillisia sp.
ACCTTATGTGTCGCAAGTATGGCAGAGCGACCAGGGCGACGGTACTTATAAAAATCCCATTCTGTATGCAGATTATTCAGACCCCGATGTTATAAGAGTAGGAAAAGACTATTACATGACGGCTTCCAGCTTTAATGCTGCCCCTGCACTTCCTATTCTTCACTCTAAAGATATGGTGAATTGGGAACTGATAAATCACGCGATGCCCATCATTTTTCCCGAAGAGGAGTTTAAAATTCCGCAGCACGGCAATGGTGTTTGGGCACCAAGTATTCGTTACCACAACAACGAATTCTATATTTACTGGGGAGATCCCGATCACGGGATTTATATGGTAAAGACCAAGGATCCCTATGGCGAATGGGAAGATCCCGTTCTCGTACTGAAAGCCAAAGGCGCCATCGATCCCTGCCCTTTATGGGACGATGACGGAAAAGCCTATCTCGTTCACGCGTGGGCCGGTAGCCGCGCCGGTGTAAAAAGCCTGCTTACCCTAAATAAAATGAATTCTGAAGGTACAAAAGTCATTAATCAGGGCAAGAATATTTTTGATGGTCATGATAAAAACCCCACAGTAGAAGGGGCGAAGATCTACAAGAGGAATGGATATTACTACATCTTCGCTCCTGCCGGAGGTGTTCCCACAGGCTGGCAGCTGGCTTTACGGTCTAAAAACATCTACGGGCCCTACCGTAGCAAAGTGGTGCTGGAGCAGGGCAGTACCAATATTAATGGCCCTCATCAGGGCGCGTGGATAGAGACTCCCGAAGGAGATTCCTGGTTTTATCATTTTCGGGATTTGGAAGCCTACGGAAGAGTGGTGTATCTGGAACCCATGAAATGGGAAGATAATTGGCCGGTTATCGGAAAGGATTTTGACGGAAACGGAGTAGGAGAACCGGTAGAAACCTTCAGAAAACCTCAGGTTAATGCGAATTCTTCTATGATGACTCCGCAGGAAACCGATGAATTTGATTCAGATTCCATTGGATTGCAATGGCAATGGAATGCCAATCCGGAGGTTGTGTGGAAAGCCAAGATCGCAGGTACAAATTATCTTCGGCTTTTTTCGATAAAATCTTCGGAAGATGCAGCCAATCTGTGGCTCCAGCCCAATTTGCTGCTTCAAAAATTTCCCGCCCCTGACTTTACAGCCACCACCAAAGTGCAACTTTTTCCGGAGGAAGCTCAAGAAGGTAAACGTGCCGGTTTAATGATCATGGGAATGAACTATGCCACCTTAACCCTAAGTCACGATAATAAAGGATTTTTCATCCGGCAAACAGAGGCAGTTGGCGCGAACAAAGGGAATTCGGAAACGGTAAATTCAGAAAAAAGAATTAATTCTAACAGGATTTTCTTCAGAGTAAAAGTGTCTTCTCCCAATGCAGAATGCCGATTCAGTTACAGCGAAGACGGAAAAAATTTTACAGAGATAGGAAAGACTTTTAAAGCATCGCCCGGAAAATGGATCGGTGCTAAAATAGGCCTTTTTAGCGTGAGTACTTCGGAAGCAAAACGCGGAGGATACGCAGATTTCGACTGGTTTAGGATCACAAAATAATATTAGTAGAGATGAAAAGATTTTCAGTTTATATAAGTTTATGCTATTTTTTTATAGGTTTCCAGGCAGCTGTTGCACAGGACATTCAACCTGTAGAACAGTCCCTGTATAAAAACCTGGAATTTAAAATGCCTGAGGTTGACACTCCTTCTTTTCCGAAATTTTCGGTAAAAATCACCGATTTTGATGCTATGGGGAATGGGGTCTTCAATAATTCTGAAGCGTTTAAAAAAGCGATAGCCAGGGTCAATTCAGAAGGAGGAGGAACCGTAAATGTTCCGCGCGGCATCTGGTTAACCGGCCCCATCGTTTTAAAAAGTAATGTGAATTTGCATCTCGATGAAGGTGCTCTTGTGCTGTTTAGTTCTAACCTGGATGATTATCCGCTGATAAAAACCAGTTTTGAAGGATTGAATACGCAGCGTTGCCAGTCGCCCATAAGTGCCGAAAATGCTGAAAATATGGCTATTACCGGGAAAGGGATTATCGATGGAAGCGGCGATGCCTGGCGCCCGGTGAAAAAAGGAAAAATGGCTCCTTTAAATTGGGAAAAACTTGTAAAATCCGGCGGCGTTCTTTCTGAAGATAAAGAAATGTGGTTTCCTTCAGAAAGTTCGAAAAAAGGCTTTAATAGTAGCACTAATTTTAACGTGCCAGACCTTATCGACGAAAATGAGCTGAAATCGGTAAAAGATTTTCTACGGCCGGTGATGGTAAGCATCAGGAATTGTAATAAAGTGCTACTGGAGGGTGTTACTTTTCAGAATTCTCCCGCCTGGAACCTGCATCCGCTTATGAGCGATAATATTATTATTCGCAATCTTAATATCCGCAATCCCTGGTATGCACAAAACGGAGATGGACTCGATCTGGAATCCTGTAAAAATGTGCTTATTTACAACAATTCTTTCGATGTGGGCGACGATGCCATCTGCCTGAAATCGGGTAAAGATGAAGCCGGTAGAAAACGCGCGATGCCAACCCAGAATGTCGTTATAAAAAACAACACGGTTTACCACGCCCACGGCGGATTTGTTATTGGAAGTGAGATGTCTGGCGGAGTAAACAACATTCACGTTTCCCACTGTACTTTTATCGGCACCGATTCGGGTTTGCGTTTTAAAAGCACTCGCGGCCGCGGAGGTGTCGTGGAAAATATCTTTATTTCTGATATCGATATGGTGAACATTGGTTCTGAAGCCATACGTTTTAATATGTTCTACAACGGAAATTCCCCGGTTTTAGATCCCGATGAAGATGCTAAAGATGAAAAGCGGGACGAAAGTCTGGAACCGGTGACAGAAAAAACGCCGATTTTCAGAAATATCTTTATGAAGAATATTTCTTCCACCGGATCAAAAAAAGCCGCTTTGATCGTGGGACTTCCGGAAATGAATCTTCAGAATACAACCCTCGAAAACAGCATTTTTGAAGCGGAAGAAGGAATGACGTTGATAGATACCAAAGGCATCGGTATCAAAAATGTAAAAATTCTTCAGAAAAAAGGAGCGGCCCTGGAAATCTACAACAGCAGCGATGTAATTGTGGAGCAGTTCGATTTCAATAAAAACAAATCTTCCGCAGCCATTAAAATCCTGGGAAGCAGTGAAAATATCAATTTTTCAAAAAGCGACATTTCTGAAGGAGATATTCAAAAAGGAACAGCAAAAACGGAATCTAAAACCGGGAAGAAACTTATTGACGTAAACACTTCCGAAGAGCTTGTCGAGGCGCTCCACAATCCAAAACCCGGGGATTCTATCGTAGTGCATGGGGGAACTTATAAGTTAAGTGAACGCATTTTTATTAATGATTCGGGAACTGCTGCCAATAAAATATATCTTATAGGTGATCCTTCCGGAGAAAGGCCGTTACTGGATTTTTCGGCGATGGAAGAAAATTCTTCGAACCAGGGAATCGTGCTAAAGGCCGACAATTATTACATCAAAGGCCTGAGAATTTTTAAGGCCGGAGACAACGGGATGATGGTGAGAGGAAATAATAATACCATCGAATTTTGCAGTTTTTCGGAATGTTCAGATACCGGGTTGCAATTGACAGACGGCGCTTCCAATAACACCATCTTAAATTGCGATTCTTACTATAATGCAGATTCAAAGCTCGAAAATGCCGATGGTTTTGCCGTAAAAATGGACGTAGGCTCGGGCAATAAATTTATTGGCTGCCGTTCCTGGAACAACCTCGATGATGGCTGGGACGGCTATCTTAGGGAAGCCGATAATATCAATACTTCTTACGAAAACTGCTGGGCGTTTAATAATGGCTATTTGAAAGATGGAACCAAAGGAAAAGGCGATGGCAATGGTTTTAAAACCGGCGGCAGCGATAACAAACAACGCAAGCACAACGCGAGTTATTATCGTTGTATGGCCGTAAATAATGTGAGTGATGGTTTCGACCATAACAGCAACAGGGGAACCGTTTCCATCATCAATTGCTCGGCCACCGGAAACGGCCGAAATCTTGCTTTTGCTGAAAAAAATGAACTGGAAAAGATCATTATTATAAATACGCTGGTGTTGGGAGAGCTGGGAAAATACAACGCCGAGGTTGAAAATGTAGAAAACAACAGCTGGCAAATGAAATTGAAGGTTTCTGAAAATGATTTTGTTTCGATGGATCGCTCACAATTGTCGGCACCGAGGCAAAAAGATGGCAGCCTTCCCGAAATAAATTTCATGCGTCCTAAAAAAGGCAGCAAATTTATCGATGTCGGAAAAGTAGTAGGTAAAGAATATGAGGGAAAGGCGCCCGATCTGGGAGCCATTGAAACCGAATAAAAAATGAAAAAAATATTAAAATTTTCAATTTTAGTATGCGCGCTGGTGTTGCTGGCTTTTAAAAGTCAGAAGGAACCTGTAACCCTGTTTCTGGTTGGCGATTCTACGATGGCAGATTATACGGGAGATTACGACCCGGGGAAAGATTATATGAAGGTGCGTTACCCAATTACCGGCTGGGGACAGGTTTTTCAGCAATTTTTCGTAAAGGACAGTTTGAAAGAAGTTTCAGGATTGATAGAAGCCGATAGTGTTCGTGTAAAAGATGTGGCCCGCGGCGGCAGAAGTACCCGCACTTTCTTTCAGGAAGGCCGTTGGCGAAAAGTAGTGGAGGAGCTGAAGAAAAATGATGTTGTAATCATTCAATTTGGGCATAATGATGCATCTAAAAACAATCCGGAGCGTTACGTAAATGTTGAGGGCTACAAGGAATTTTTAGGATTATTTGTAACTCAGGCGCGTCAAAAAGGTGCGATTCCAATCATCGTTACTCCTGTTGCCAGGAATTACCCGTGGAAGGAAGGCCATCTGCAAAATGTGCACGGCGAATATTATCCTGCAGCTATAGACGTAGCCAAAGAAATGCAGGTACAGCTTATCGATCTCAACAAGCGCACTATGGATTATTTTTCTGAAAAAGGACGGGATTTTGTTAGCAAAAACTACTTTATGAATCTTCCCGCAGGTAAATATGAAGCCTATCCTGAAGGGGATGACGATAATACCCATTTTCAGCCAAAAGGCGCCAGGGCTGTAGCCCAACTCGTTTTTGACGGTATGAA
>JBAVQO010000087.1:0-7040 GCA_049694135.1 Gillisia sp.
ACATTGTATTTATCTTCCTGTGCAACCTTTTCTCTTAAAATAGAATCGGCACGGGAAGGAGCGAGATTTATATTCTCAGTATCAGGCTGAATGGTGTTTTCTAAAGAATCCCTTCCTATTTTGCCCGGTTCCAGGTCTCCCGTAAGCACTTTCCTGATAGACTCATAATACCTGTTATTCAGGACCAAAACGTTTTGAAGAGAATCTGTCTTATAAGCCAATTCTGTGGCCTGTCTTTTTATTTCTGCTGAAGAATATCCTGGAATATATTCCCGTAATCCCGTAAAAGCGATTAAAAAAGTTGTTGCGGCAATAAGAAGTATTGCTCCCACTCCCACCACTACAAAAACATTTAAACGGGTTAATTTAAATGAAACCCTTTCTTCGAAAGTATCTTCATTAAGTATTACCAGCCTATATTTATGTAGAAGTTTTCGGGTAAATTTTCTTTTATTTTTCTCTTTTTCAGCCATAATTTTACTGCTTTGGCAAAGATAGTATAAAGTTAAATTTATACTATTTTATTACTTGTAACGTTTATATTAACGAATTCTTACTAAGTTTGCATTAACAAAATTTTTTATCATGACTGCACTATTTTTACCATTAGTAGTAGGGGCGCCACAAATTATATTAATTGTTGTAATTGTTTTGCTCTTATTCGGAGGCCGTAAAATACCCGAATTGATGAGAGGTTTAGGAAGCGGTATCAAAGAATTTAAAGATGCATCAAAAGAGGATGAACCGCGCACCACAACTACTCATGAAGACACAAAAAAAGTAAGCGAAGAACATAAATAATTCTCGAAACTTATAAAAAAGTCCCATTTTTGAAATGGGACTTTTTTATTTTATTTATTCCTTGATCTTTGCCGATTGCAGAATCGCTTCTAATTCAAACATATTGTCTCTTTTGGCCGTAGCCGGAGAAAAGGCAAATCCTTCAAAAATCACGTACCGGTTGTTGGCAGTGTCTCTTACTGCGTAATTTATAAAAGGCCCGGCCATAAAGGCATTTTTCACTTCCCATATCCCCTTGGTTTCATAGGCAAAATGTCCATCGATTTTTGTTCTGAACAAATATGGAGCATAGGCATCTTCAGTAATCATATAACTTCCTTCAACAGGACCCGGAATATGAGCCTCACCAATGGAATCCCGCATATGAATAATATTTGCTATTACCGAGGTGTCTTTATCTATCGTATTTAAAGGAACCTGGTAAACCATAATTTCCATGTTGCCCTTAGGAATGTCTTTTCGAATCCAAAAGAAATCTTTATCGTCGATGGCATATCGATATGCGGAAGGAAATTTTAAGGAAACTCCAAGCTGATTCTCCAGTTTCGAATCGTCTTTCAAAGATTTTTTAATCCTTCTTTGCTTTTCTTTTATTTCTGTTTTCTTGAATTCCTTCACCATTTTCTCGGAATTCTTCTGAATCTCATCTACGATTTCCTGGTTGTTTTCTCCCATAATCAGGATTCCTGTTTGAGGATGGGCGAAAGGATCATTTAATATTTTGAAATCTTTTTTAGCTCCTTTGTGAACTTCTACGTACAACCTGTTTTCCTTTACAAATCCCTTAAAAGCCTCCGGCGGCATCTGGTTGAGGGAAAATAAGGGCTCTTCCTGCGGCAGTCCATCAACCGGTGCGGCAAGAACTTTACGCAAGGCTTCCCCTACTTCACCTTCCCACATTTGATTGGGAATAACAACCGAAACATGATTTATAAGTCCGGAAGAATCTGAAAGTATAATTTTATTTTTTGTGTTGGAATTATTACAGGCAACGCATAAGAGTGCAGCAAAAAAGAGAAAAATGTAAGATTTCTTCATAATTATAATTTATAAGCTATCCCTTTGAAAGTTTCAGTACCATTCCAGGTTTTAGCTTAGAGTTGGTTATACCATTCCAACTCCTCAAATTTTGTACCGTAACGCCCGGAAACTTCTGCGAAATGCTCCAAAGGGAATCTCCGCTCTTTACGGTATAGTGTTTTGCCTCTTTTACCTTTCCCGCCTTAGCGGTAGAATTTTGTGCGATACTCACAGGTTTTCTGGGATAAATGGTAAGATATTGCCCCACCCGTATGTTATTGCCTCGCAAATGATTCCATCTTCTTATACTGCTGATTCCCACACCGTAACGGGCGGCAATTCTGCCCAGGTAATCGCCGTGTTTTACCCTATATCGTACTTTATCCTCGGCTTCGTAATATTTGGGTAAGGGTTTATCGCTTTCGGCTAATTCAGTTTTGGCGAAATTGTATATTTTATCTTCATTATTTACAAAGATCCCTACGCTTTTTCTCGGCAGGCGTAGCGCATATTCTTTATCGTCTACATAAGGAATAATGTCCAGTTTATAACTTGGGTTTAGAAACTCCAGCATTTCTTTATCTACGCCGGTAACTTCAGAAATCTGATCGAAAGTCAACAACTGCTTTACATGAATGGTATCGGTTTCAAAAAAAGCAACCTCGGGTTTTTTCGGTTGAAAATCATGTTCTTTGGCGTATTCGAACAAATAAAGAGTTGCTAAAAACGCCGGCACATAACCTGCTGTTTCACGTGGAAGATACGGCCGTAATTTCCAGTAATTGGTAGATCCACCACTTCTTCTAATGGCTTTGGAAACGTTTCCAGGACCCGAATTATAAGCCGCCAAAACCAAATCCCAGTCTCCAAAGGTTTTATACAAACTCGCCAGATACTCTACCGCCGCCTGGGTAGAACGGGTTGGATCCATCCGTTCATCGACATATGAGCTTACATCCAGGTCGTGCATTTTCCCGGTGGTAAACATAAATTGCCATAAACCGGTAGCCCCCACGCGGGACTTTGCTCGTGGATTAAGCGCAGATTCTATAATAGCCAAATATTTTATTTCCAGGGGAACATCATACCTATCCAATTGTTCTTCGAACATAGGGAAATAATAGGTGCTAAGGGCCATAAGCCGTTCCATGGCCTGTTTGTTCCTGGTGAGATACGATTTTATAACCCGTTCCAGAATAGGGTTATATTCTACATTGAAAGGAGTACGGGCATTTAACTTTTTTAGACGGGCTTTTAGAGTATCTGTCGGCAGATCTTTATAAACAACATCTGAATAATCCTGATCGTGAACCGATTCCTGCATGGTTTCAAAAAGATCTGAATTTAGCAGTTCCGACTTCCATACAGAATCAATTTTTTCAGCTCTCGGCAGATCTTTAAGATTGGAAATGGTTGCTTTGCCTATTTTTGCTGAAATAGGAAGCCGATCTTTATAACTGGAATCGGGCGCTACCAACTTTATTTCACCCTGCTCCGGCCGTTTAAAAACCTGCACCCTGAAATTGGCCTTTTTTACTTCCGTTTTTCGCGCTTTATTATCCTTCTTAGGAGAGGTCTGAGCCATTGCCCCAAAGAATGCAAACAGCATTAAAAAGGAAAGGATATTCTTCATTTTATTCATATGTTATAAACGGCAATAATTTCAATTTCTTATTCTTTTTCTGAAATAGCCTGAATCCCCGGAAGTTTCTTGCCTTCCAACATTTCCAGCATTGCTCCTCCGCCGGTAGAAACGTAACTCATTTCATTTTCAAGGCCAAATTCTTTCACAGCAGCAACAGAATCTCCCCCTCCAACAAGAGAGAAAGCACCGTTCTTAGTGGCTTCGCCAATCGCTTTTCCTATCTCTATAGTTCCTTTTGCAAAAGGTTCCATTTCAAAAACGCCCACAGGGCCATTCCATAAAATGGTTTTTGATTTTTTAATTACTGCGGAGAAATTTCGTATGGTTTCCGGGCCTGCATCAAGTCCCATCCAACCATCGGGAATTTCATTGGTGGGATAGACATTGGTGTCGGCCATTTCAGAAAAACTATCGGCGGCAATGGAGTCTGTGGGCAAATGAATGGAAACGCCAAGTTTTTCAGCCTTCTTTAGGATCTTTAATGCCAGTTCCTGCTTGTCGTCTTCAACAAGAGAACTACCTATTTTACCTCCTTTTGCTTTCACAAAGGTAAAAGCCATACCCCCTCCAATAATAAGATTATCAACCTTGTCTAAAATATTTTCAATCACGGTAATTTTAGAAGAGACCTTCGCGCCTCCCAGAATAGCCGTGACCGGATGTACTGCCGAAGAAAGAACTTTGTTAAGACTCTCGATTTCCTTTGCCAGCAGATATCCGAAACATTTATCTTTGAAATATTTAGCTACAATGGTCGTAGAGGCATGAGCTCTGTGTGCGGTACCAAAGGCATCATTCACATAAATATCGCCCAGTTTCGACAGTTTTTGCGCAAAGGTTTTATCTCCTTCCGTTTCTTCATCATGGAAACGAAGGTTTTCTAAAAGCAAAATTTCGCCGGGTTGAAGTTCTTTCGCAGCCTTTTCAGCGGTTTCACCCACACATTCCGGCACGAATTTCACTTTTTTACCAAGTACTTCAGAAACCTTATCTACAATTTGTTCCAACGTATATTTTTCTTCCTTGCCTTTAGGACGGCCCAAATGCGACATCAAGACTACACTTCCCCCATCCTTCAAAATTTTATCTATTGTTGGTTTTGCAGCTTCAATACGAGTAGCATCTCCTACCTCGCCGTCTTCATTTACAGGCACATTAAAATCTACTCTTATTAAAGCTCGTTTGTTTTTAAAATTAAAATCGTCTATCGTTTTCATAAAGAATTGTATCTATTACAAATATAATTTTTTCTGAAGATATTAAAGTGCAGATTAATTATATCTTTGCTTATGCTTTTCTCTGAAGTACTGGGTTTACCCCACATAAAAAGTCATCTTTCTACTACTGCAAAGCTAGGCAGAATACCCCATGCGCAGCTATTTACCGGTAGCCATGGCAGCGGAATATTACCCATGTCCATTGCCTATGCGCATTATGTTCTGGGGCTCCATAAACCCCAGTCAAAAACTGTGCTTTCTTCAGAAAACGCCGCAAAAAAACATAAGATTGCACATCCCGATTTACATTTTGCTTTTCCGGTAGCCACGAACGAAAAAATAAAAAAGCATCCTGTTTCTTCAAACTTTATGGAGGAATGGTGGCAGTTTCTACAGGAAAATCCTTATGGGAGTCTTTACGATTGGTATCAGAAAATCGGAATTGAGAACAAACAAGGTCAGATAGGCGTAGATGAAGCTCAGGAAATTGTGAAATCTCTGTCGTTAAAATCTTATGAAGGCGGATATAAGATTATGATTGTTTGGGGAGCCGATAAAATGAATACAGCCTGCTCAAATAAACTGCTGAAACTCATAGAGGAACCGCCTTCCAATACCCTTTTTCTTCTTATTGCTGAAGAAGAAGACCAGATCATACAAACTATACTTTCCCGATGTCAGCGGCTCCATTTTCCGGCTTTACCAGAGTCTGTTATTTCAGAAAAACTTATAGAAGATCATAACCTTGAGGTTTCTGACGCCCGAAAAATAGCGGTGGAAGCCAATGGCAACTATGCCCTCGCCCTGCGCCTTTTAAGCAGGGAGTCTGAAGATGAACTTTTTGAACAATGGTTCGTAAACTGGATAAGAACTGCCTTTAAGGCCCGCGGAAATAAAGCTTCTATCCTGGATCTCATTTCCTGGAGCAACGAAATTGCAGCAAACGGAAGAGAAACACAAAAAAGTTTCCTGCTATACTGCCTTGATTTTTTCCGACAGGCGCTTTTATTGAATTATAAGGCGGAAAAATTGGTATATTTTAATCCTAAAACCGGCAATTTCAAGCTCTCGAAATTTGCTCCTTTTGTAAATGGAGCCAATATCATGGGAATCACCCAGGAAATCGAGGAGGCGGTGTACCATATTGAACGAAACGGAAATTCAAAGATCATTTTAACCGATCTTTCTATTAAACTAACCCGGCTATTGCACAAAAAAGCCGCATAAAATTAACTTTATGGCAAGCGAATATCTGCACTCCTACAGCACAGAAATCCTTATTTTAGGTTTTATTATGGTGACTTTTCTGCAGTCCGGTATAGATAAGTTAGTAGACTGGAAAGGAAATACGGGCTGGCTGAAAGAACATTTTTCAAAGACTTTCCTGGGCGGGATCGTGCCGTTAATGGTCGGTACTATAATGCTTATGGAAATGGCCAGTGGACTGTTAGCGGTTATTGGAATTGCAGGATTGCTTTTTTATGGTAATACCTACTTTGCTCTTTGTGCCTGTTTCCTGGCCTGCGTTACTCTGATCTTTCTTTTATTCGGCCAGCGCATCGCCAAAGATTATGCAGGAGCTTTTACGTTGACCGGTTATTTTATTATTTCTTTATTCGGAGTATATATACTTTCTTAAATAAAAAAAGTCGCAAAGTTTCCTTTACGACTCTTAAAATTAAGTTTTGATAATTTATTTCTTATAATTCTCATTTAATTTTTGCAGGATTTCGTCGGTGATATCCAGGCCATCTTTGGCATACATAATATTAGCAGACTCGTTACTTCCAAAAATATAAGTATAGTTATTCTTTTTACCATAATCCTTTACATAATCTTTCACTTTGGAAATAATAGAATCTATAACTTTATCGCTCTCCTTGCGCAACTGATTTCCTTTCATTTGTTGTTGTTGCTGAATCATTTGCTGCTCCCTCATTAACTCCTTTTCTTTTTGTTGTCTTTCTGAAGTGCTCATGTTTTTCATGTTGTTCTGATACTCCTGAACTTCATTCTGAAAATTCTGCGCAACAGAGTCTAATTGAGATTTTACCTGATCTGATTTTGAAGTAAAATCCTTTTGAACATCCACCATCTCTTTGTATTCCTTAACGAGTCTTGTGGTATCTACATAAGCTGTTTTTTGTTGTTCACAGCTTACCAGTGCAGTTGCCAAAATAGCAACCATTAAAAATTTCTTCATAATATTAAAATTGATTTGTTAAACAAAAGTAATAAAGTAAAAGTGCGTGCGCCGAATTTTTCTTAAAATAAAACTATATCAAACAAAATTATTGTTCTTCTTCCAGAGATAGAAAAAACCAATCAAAATTAGCGGATTTTCCGAAGCGCTAAGC
>JBAVQO010000088.1:0-2899 GCA_049694135.1 Gillisia sp.
GCATATATTACACCCCAAAATGCTGAAGGTTTCGTTTCTGTCAGTTATAAAAACTTCAGCCACCTGAAGAAAAATCTTCAGGAATTTGCTAAAGATTCCGTAGAAATTAAAGACGAGCATTTCCTAAATTATACCAACGAAGCTGGGATTGTCTTTTTAAAAAGCAGCCGGATTTTTGCGCTAAACACCACCGATAAAGAACTGGCTGAAAATAGTATTTCCAATTTAGAGAAAACAGCTGAGTATCGGGACGTAGCTATTTTCAAAACACCGAAAAATCTTCAACTTCAGATTTTTTCTCCATTGTTTAAGGTGATTGAACCGCGGCTCTGTTGCTTTCTCAATAACTTTATGATCTTTGGGGAAGAGCAGGATCTGGAAACTCTGATCGCAGATTTTCAAAATAAAAACACCCTGGAAAATCAACCGAATTATCAGAAATCCATTTCCAGGCTTGCCGGAAATTCTTCTCTTCTTGCGGTGAGTAACACCCAGGCCCTGGCTTCAGACCTGCCTGATCTGGTTTCTGAAAAATATCAAAAAAGCGCAAAAGAAATCAATATTGGCGGGTATCCGCTGCTGGCCCTTCAGTTCATTCAGAACTCTGATTTTGCTCACATTCATTTATTACTAAACCAGGGAAAGGTTTCAGAAACCGAAGAGGTAAAACAGAATTCTGTCATCAAGCTTGAAGCTGATCTTGGAACAGAGCCGGTATTGGTGGAAAATCACGACACTCACCATCCGGAAATAGCTGTACAGGATGAAAATAATGTGCTGGCGTTGTACACCGCCAGTGGAAACCAGCTTTGGAATAAAAAACTGGACGGACGTATCCTGGGAACTATCCAGCAGGTGGATCTTTACAGAAACGGAAACCTGCAGCTGATTTTTGTTACTCCTCATTCTCTTTACCTAATTGATCGAAACGGGCATGACGTAAAACCTTTCCCCGTAGGATTTCATGATGAAATCACTCAGCCTCTGGCTATTTACGACTACGATAACAACCGTAAATATCGTTTCGTGATCACACAGAATAAAGAACTTTTAATGCTGAATTCTGATGCCAAAACGGTTAGAGGCTTTCGCTTCGGAAAGGCTTCTTCAGAAATCGCTCATTCCCCCAAACATCTCAGAATTGAGCACAAGGATTATATAGTTTTTCCCGAAGAAAGCGGGAAACTGGATATTCTAAACAGAAAAGGCCAAATCCGCATTCCTGTAAACGAGAAATTAAAATTCAGCGACAATGAATGGTATCAGCATTCGGGGGATTTTGTGAGTATAGATGAGAATGGAAAACTGATAAACATCGACACAAATGGACATCTGGAATATCGAAACATCAGCAAAGAAGAGGAACCAAAATTGGCAGCCACAGCGCAAATCCTGGTAATACTGGAAGGGAATATTCTTCATATAAACCAAAAAGAAGTTACATTGGATTATGGTTTATACACCGCGCCCAAAATTTTTGAAGTTCGCGGAAAATCTCTTATCAGCATAACCGATCTGCAGGCCAAAAAAGTGTATGTATTTGATGAAAAAGCTAACCTGATTCCTGGTTTCCCCATGTTTGGAACTTCTGCCGCCGATATTTCCAATTTCGATGGAGGCAAAACCGAGTTAGCAGTAAAAGGAGAAGATAATTCTGTGCTTATTTATTCTTTTTAAAGCGAAGCGGACTGAAGCCTTAATTCGGCATCAAAAACTTCAGCAAAATGTTTTAAAATTTTCTTTTCTACTTCAGGAATGGAAACCTCTTTTTTTCCCAGTTCCACATTCAAAGAAGTTACCGCTTTATCTCTTATTCCACAGGGAATAATATTATCGAAATAGCCTAAATCTGCATTTACATTTAAGGCAAATCCATGCATAGTTACCCAGCGACTGGCGCGAACTCCCATGGCGCAAATCTTTCGCGCAAACGGCGTTCCCACATCCAGCCAAACTCCCGTTTCTCCTTTGCTGCGCTCCGGTTGTAAACCATATTCTTTTAAAGTAAGAATGATCACTTCTTCCAGAAAGCGAAGATATTTATGAATATCGGTAAAGAAATTTTCAAGATCCAGGATAGGGTATCCTACCACCTGCCCCGGCCCGTGATAGGTAATATCACCACCCCGATTTATTTTATAAAAACTGGCATTTCTTTCCTTCAACTGCACTTCATTTAAAAGTAAATGTTCGGGTTTTCCGCTTTTTCCCAGTGTGTATACATGAGGATGTTCTACCAGAAGAAAAAAGTTAGGAGTTTTGGTATGGGTTTCATTCCGCCGGTTCGAAATTTTTATATCCAGCACCTCTTTAAAAAGTTTTTCCTGATAATCCCAGGTTTCTTTGTAATCCTTCAGCCCTAATTCTCTTACTTCAACTTCCCTGCTCATCTTCTATTATTGTTTAAGATTATCAATGCCGCCAATACGCCCGGAATCCAGCCCAATAAAGTCAAGATCAATACAATTAGGATGGACCCGCAACCTTTGTCAAAAACCGCCAAAGGTGGAAATAAAATTGAAAGTACGACCCGCCAAATACTCATTTTTTCAACATTTTAATATGGCAAAGATACCCATTTAAAATTTCTTTTGTCTGCAGCAAAATGTGGATTGAATGCAGAATAAAATGAAATTGATTGATTGGGGGAATGTCGTTATATTTGCACTTTCTTACCCAAAAGTAAAGGGTGTAAATAAATGAATATTATGCAGCTATCTGAACAAGAAATTGTGCGAAGGGAAAAGCTTTCTTCTTTAAAAAAATTAGGGATCGATCCATATCCGGCGGCTTTGTTTCCGGTTACCCATACAACCACTCAAATAAAATCGAATTTTAAAGAAGGGGAAAAGGTTGTGGTTGCAGGTAGGCTTATGTCACGACGTATACAGGGAAAAGC
>JBAVQO010000089.1:0-1516 GCA_049694135.1 Gillisia sp.
AAGTACTACTACTATTATTGGAATTATAAAAAGCCACGGATTGATATTAAAGGCGCCGTCAATGGTGTTTAATATTTCTGAAGTATCGGTATTTCCGGATATATTAAGGTTTAAACCTAAAATTATAAAAATTAATAAGGTTATAAGAATGGTTGGAACGGTGGTATATAACATATATTTAATATGTGTAAACAAATCGGTTCCGGCCATAGCAGGTGCTAAATTGGTGGTATCGCTTAAAGGAGAAATCTTATCTCCAAAATATGCTCCAGAAATGATGGCTCCTGCTGTCATTCCTTTGGGTACTCCCAACACCTCTGCAATTCCTATAAGAGCGATTCCCACCGTGGCCGAGGTGGTCCAGCTACTTCCGGTGGCCACGGAAATTATACAGCAAATAATTAAACAGGCCGGTAAAAAAATGGTGGGATTTAAAATTTGCAATCCATAATAAATCATAGTGGGAATAATACCACTTATTAACCATGTTCCTGCCAGGGCACCCACCATAAGTAAAATCAAGATCGCGCCTGCCGTACTTTGAATATTATCGGCAACTTTATCGATCATGACATCAAAATCTACTTTGTTGAAAAATCCCACAATAGCGGCCACTGCGCCCCCCATTAATAATACGAATTGATTGGAGCCTCCCAGGGCATCATCCCTAAAGACACTTACGTTATAAGCGAGCATCCCGATTAATGCAACTACCGGGATTAAAGCTCCCCAGATACTTAATTTTTTGTTGGGTTTAAATAAGTCGTTTGTAGAGGTATCTGACTGGTCTTCCATTAAGGTTATTTTAATTTGATGTCGGTTTTGCTTTGGAACAAAAGAACTAAAAGTGGAAATCTTAGTATTAAAGAAGCACTTTCTCCTGGTTCTGCTCGTAATGTTACAATATTACGGCAAATTCTACAAGTCTTTTCTAATCGGAAGGCACCAATAAAAAAAAGGGCTCCAGCAAAAACGGCTGAAACCCTGGGCAATCAAATTAAAGTTTAAGAACTTCTACTTCTTTACAGGAAGAATATTTACCTCCTGCATGCACTCTTTCATTTTTTGATAAGTGCGTTCAATGTCCTGATCCAGTCCTATGGAAAAGCGAATTATGCCATCGCTTAATCCCATTTCTTTTTGCTCTTCTTCGGGAATTTCAGAAGAAGTGGAACTTCCCGGAGCGCTGAAAAGCGTTTTATAGAATCCCAGACTTACGGCCAGATAACCAAGGTTTCTTTCCTGCAGGAGTTCCATAAGTTCATTGGCTTTATCTAAACTTCCCACATCTATGGTTAACATTCCACCAAATCCGTACTCGGGATTCATCATTTTTTTAAAGAGTTCATGGCTGGGATGTGAGGGCAATCCGGGATAAACGGTTCTTAGCCCATCGTTTTCGAACTTTTCGGCTAAAAAAAGAGCATTTTTACTGTGCTGCCTGATCCTGATATGCAGCGTGCGCATATTCTTTAAAATTGAAGCGGCACGAAAACTGTCCATCGTAGGCCCGAGC
>JBAVQO010000090.1:0-1799 GCA_049694135.1 Gillisia sp.
CATAGGAACAATATTATAGGGTTATACGGGATGAACAACTTCTTCCTTTAAAAATACGGAAAATCTTCCTCCTTTTTTTAAATATTTCATTTGCTTTTTTCTCTGTTCAAAAAATTGTTAAACTCGAAATTCTTTTAAATTTTTACCGCTTATAATTATACATTTGGAAAATATCCATAAAATAGGAAATATTCCAAATATGAAGTTACAGAAGTCCATCTTACACTTAGATTTAGATACTTTTTTTGTGTCTGTAGAACGTTTGCTGGATACACGCCTGCAGGATAAACCGCTGTTGGTAGGAGGATTGGGAGATCGCGGAGTAGTTGCCGCCTGCAGTTATGAAACCCGAAAATATGGAGTGCATTCGGGAATGGCTATGAAAGTCGCCCGGCATTTATGTCCGCACGCTACGGTTATAAAAGGAGATTCCGGGCTGTACACCAAATATTCTCACCTGGTGACCGATCTTATTAAAAGCAAGGTACCGGCTTTCGAAAAAGCGAGTATCGATGAGTTCTACGCCGATTTAAGCGGAATGGATAAATTCTTTGGAACCTATGCTTTTGCTACCGAATTAAGGCAGTTTATTATTAAAGAAAGCGGCTTGCCCATTTCCTTCGGACTCTCGCAAAATAAAGTGGTTTCCAAAGTCGCAACCGGCGAAGCAAAACCCAACAACCAGCTTATGATTCCCCAGGGAACCGAAAAAACATTCCTGGCGCATCTTTCGGTACGAAAGATCCCGATGATAGGCAGCAAAACTTTTCAGAAGCTATTGAACCTGGGAGTACGGGATATACGAACCATCCAGGAAATGCCGGTGGAAATTCTGGAAAGCGTATTGGGAAAAAACGGACGAACCATTTGGAAAAGGGCCAATGGCCTGGACGATTCGCCTATCATTCCTTTTCATCAACGAAAATCGATCTCTGCAGAACGCACTTTTCATAAAGATACCATCGATATGATGCAGTTGCACGCCACTCTTATCGGGATGACAGAAAACCTGGCTTTCCAGTTACGGCGTGGCGATAAACTCACCTCTAACGTAGGGGTGAAAGTTCGGTATTCAGATTTTCAAACCTATACCAAACAGGCTACCATTCCTTATACGAGCGCCGATCATCTTTTAATTCCCAAAGTAACCGAATTGTTTAAGCAACTCTATAACAGGAGACTTTTAATACGATTAATTGGCGTAAAATTCACCGGCCTGGCAGGTGGAAATTACCAGATCAATTTATTCGATGATTCCCAGGAAATGCTCAACCTGTACCATTCTATGGATAAGATCCGGGAACGTTTTGGCGACCAGAGCGTGATTAGAGCCGCCACTATGGGCGGAACCAGCGTAGGCAGGATGGAAAATCCTTTTAATGGGGAGCCGCCTATGTTACACGCCCATCGCCAACAATAAAATTTTCAGCCATGTTTTTAAATTGCCATACCTGGTATTCTTTGCGCTACGGAACATTTTCGGTAGAAGACCTCTGTACCCTGGCGCAAAAAAATGGAGTAGAAAGTTTGGCTTTAACCGATATCAACAATACTTCGGCCTGTTTGAATTTTTTAAAAATGGCCCCGGACTTCGGAATAAAACCTTTGATTGGAATTGATTTCAGAAACGGAGTTCAGCAACAATACGTGGGGATTGCGAGGAATAATTCTGGGTTTCGAGAGCTTAACGCACATTTATCGAATACGTTACACGGGCAAAAAGAATTCCCGGTAAAAGCGCCCTTTTTGAAAGACTGTTCCATCATTTATCCTTTTGAAAAAGTAGTTCGGGAGAAGCT
>JBAVQO010000091.1:0-1975 GCA_049694135.1 Gillisia sp.
TTAGTAAATGGGTGAAAGCTGCGAACTCTATTAAGGCCAAAGCATATCTTCAACTTTCAAACCAATTGGGAGATGAGGCTTATACGAAAGCTTTAGCTGCAGCACAAAATGGATTTACTTCTAATGATGATGATTTAGCAGTTCCTTTTGAAGATCAGAACAGAAATCCAATATTTCAGTTTATGGAACAACGAACAGATATTAGAATGGGCTCGACCTTTGTAGACATGCTTACGGCAACCGACGATCCAAGACTTCCGGAATATGTGGCGAAAAATGGAGATGGTGAATATGTAGGAAGTGTTCCAGGTAGTGAAAATTCGGATGCATCCTATCCGGGACCTTATGCTGCCTCTCCAACTTCTCCTGTTTATTTTATGACCTATTCTCAGCTAAAATTCGTTGAAGCCGAAGCACAATTTAAATTAGGTCACCCCGATTTAGCTCAAACTGCTTACCAAGAAGCGGTAGCAGCTTCTGTTTTAAGAGTAACAGGGGAAGCAAATACCGAATGGCTGGATGCTAATATCAACGGCAAAACGGTAACTTTTGAGGATATTATGAAGCAAAAATATATTGATGGTTTTGCAACAAATCAACCTTATGCAGATTACAGGAGAACAGGTCTTCCTGTTTTACAATTGGCAGAAGGTGCTTTAACACCAACAATTCCAACAAGATTTCCTTATCCTCAATCGGAGTATGACTACAATGCGGAACATGTGCCTTCTAATGGTCAGTTAACAGATAAAGTTTGGTGGGACCAATAATCTTAAATAATAATAATTATGAAAAATATTTTTAAAAGCATTGCATTTTTAATACTTGCAAGTGTTATGTTGGTTTCCTGTTCTAAAGAAGAAACGAACTATGCTTCTTTAATTAATCCGGTGAATCTAAATTCTACCTATTATGTTCAATTTGCCAATGCGAGTAAAAGCTTGGAAACTGCGGTAGATGAAAATGGGGGGTTAGTAAATATTGAAACTACTATAGATGTTGTTTTATTAGGGCCTCCTCAATCTCAAGATGTTCAGGTTAACCTAACCTTAGATCCATCATCTACTATACAATCTAATATGTATAATTTATCAGCTACTTCTGTAACTATACCGGCAGGGGAAACATCGGGTTCTGTAACCTTAACTACAAATGCGGAAAATATGCCTGTAGGAGAACCTGTTTCTTTAATTATGAATCTTGATGCCGGAGAGCATAATGCTACAGCTGGCACCAGCTTACATTATGATTTAAAAAGAATTGCATTCTGTCCATTGGAAATTGGGGTTGCAGATCTGGTAGGTTCTTATGGGGTTACCGATAATATAGATTCTTACGAAAATGACATTACTGTTACCCAGGAAGGTGATCATTTATTGGTGTCGGGGATAGGAGTTTCCTTTATTAATGGCTTTTGGGGAGAAGATGTTACCAGTGGGGGCACTTTTACAATGCAAGCGGCTGGAAATGGAGTCATAACTATTCCAAGACAGCATTTATTTACTACAGTGTATGACGGAGCTCCTTATCGTTATGATATTAAAGGAAGTGGTGTATGGAGAAACTGTGGAGACCAGCCTCAATTGGAAATCACTTATGATATCTATTATGAAGGAGATGCAGCCGGATTGGCTGAACAATATGCATCATATTTGCCAACTCCTTATTTATCCGGAGTTTTTACCAGGAAGTAATTATTTAAGTTTTATGGTTTAATTAGGAGCTGCCTTGGAAAAGGCAGCTCTTTTTATTGATAAAAGTTATTGTGAGAAGAACCACTTCTTCTTGTCGTTATTCTTCTTACCGATAAAAAATAGCAGAGAGAGAGGTTGTTTGGGATCGAGCCTGATTGTTTCGCAATTATGTAAAAATATGAGTTAATCTAAACAGGAAGAATTCTACACTTTTTACAACTCTAAACTGATTTCTGAAGGCTTTATCGTAGTATTAAAAAGATACCTTCTATTTCAAAAAT
>JBAVQO010000092.1:0-7932 GCA_049694135.1 Gillisia sp.
TCTACTTTAATAAATGCGCTGGAGCCGTCTTTAGATCTAAAAACCGCCAGTATTAGCGAACAACA
Organism: Gillisia sp.; assembly: GCA_049694135.1. GTDB lineage: Bacteria > Bacteroidota > Bacteroidia > Flavobacteriales > Flavobacteriaceae > Gillisia. Next base: position 66 of record JBAVQO010000092.1, read on the forward strand.
TAACCAGGGGCAGCATACAACCACTTTTGCAGAAATGTTCGATCTGAGTTTCGATGCGCGCATCATAGATACTCCAGGAATAAAGGGATTTGGAGTGGTGGCGCTCGAAAAGGAAGAACTGGGAAATTATTTTCCTGAATTTTTTGCCTTGAAACCTTTGTGTAAATTTCATAATTGCCTTCATCTTGATGAGCCAAAATGTGCGGTAAAAGCTGCGTTGGAAACCGGAGAAGTGGCTTGGTCCCGCTATAAAAGTTATTTGCAAATTATGAATGGAGAAGACGAGCAGCAATATAGAATAGATAATTACCCCGAGCAATGAGAGTAGTCATCCAACGAGTCATAAAAGCTTCGGTTGAAATAGAGGGAACAATAAAAGATTCTATTCAAAAGGGAGTGCTCGTTTTTCTGGGAATAGAAAATGAAGATACAGCGGAAGATATTGAGTGGTTATGCAACAAAATTACCAATCTTCGCATCTTTAGCGATGAAAACGGAGTAATGAATATTTCATTAAAAGATATTGATGGGGAAGCGCTGGTAATTAGCCAGTTTACCCTTCACGCCAGCACCAAAAAAGGCAACCGCCCGAGTTATATTAAAGCTGCCCGCCCGGAAACAGCTATTCCGCTGTACGAGGAATTTATTCGGGAATTTCAGAAAAAATTGGGCAAAAAGATAGGCTGCGGAATATTTGGAGCCGATATGAAAATTGAACTTCTTAACGATGGTCCTGTAACTATTTTGATCGATTCTAAAAATCGGGAATAATTTGCATAATTGTAATTTTAAGTTAATTTTAACGAAATATTTTTATTGAATGAAGCTTAAAATTACTTCTCTTGTAATGTTGATAGGGTTTTCTTTTCAACTTTACAGTCAGGATTCTGCATTAACCATCGCCAGCATTCCGGAAAATCTTTTAGATCATGCCAATGCTGTAGTAAGGAACGAGGAAATTCTTGTTAATATTAAGGATGTCGAGGAAGTCAGTGTTTCGGTGAAACGTACGGTGAGTGTGTTGAATAAATATGGAGATTCTTATGTTTCTGCCTTGATTTTTTACAACCACGACACGCGTATAAAAGATCAGGAAGCCACTGTTTACGATGCTTTTGGTAATGAAATTCGGAAGTTCAAAGAGCGCGACTTTAAAGATGAAAGCGCTGTTAGTTCCAGTTCGTTATTTGATGAAGATAGGGTCGAATATCTGGATTACACCCCGGTGAGTTATCCGTATACCATTGTTTATGTCGGAGAAGCCGACTATGGAAGTTCGGTTTTTATAAGACCCTGGAAACCGGTTTCTCACTATCTGGAAAGTGTGGAAAAATCGAATTATAAGATACTTAATCCAACTCATATCCCTATCCGTGTGAAAGAGCTGCATCTGAACGATTCCGTCGCTTCTGTAAAAGATGATTTTCAGGTGGAATATACAGCTACAAACCTGCCGGCGATGCAATCTCAGGTGCTGAGTCCTGCTTTAGAAAATATGAGTCCGCTGGTAAAGGTAGCCTTGAATAATTTTAGTTTGATGGGAGTAAAGGGAACTGCCAGCAACTGGGAAAAATTCGGCAAATGGCAGTATGATCATCTCGTGGCAAATGCTAATAATATTTCTCCCGTGACGGTTTCAGAAATTAGTAGCCTGACCAAAAATGCCACATCTAACATGGAAAAGGCAAGAATTATTTATAAATATGTTCAAAATAAAACACGCTATATCAGCATTCAGCTAGGAATTGGCGGGTGGGTTCCCATGCAACCTGAAGCGGTAGACAGGTTGGGCTATGGAGATTGCAAAGCACTTACCAATTACACCCGGGTGCTGCTGGCCAGCCAAAACATTCCCTCTAATTATGCCGTGGTTTGGGGCGGATCTGAAAAAAAGGATATAGATCCGGAATTTGCAGCGATGCAGGGAAATCACGTAATCCTGAATGTTCCGGATGGAGATAAGGATGTCTGGCTGGAATGTACAAGTCAGACCCTTCCTTTCAACTACCTGGGCGATTTTACAGACGATCGCGAGGTGTTGCTCGTAAAACCAGACGGGGGTCAAATTGTAAAAACCCCGAAATATGAAGAAAACGATAACCGGGTTTCTTTAAGCAGTGAGATCCACGTTAATTCCGACAACGGATTTACAGCTGCTGTTAAAAGAACTTCGGAAGGGGTAGAATATGGCAATATTATGGGTATAAATCAGGTGAAGGAAGACGTGCAAATGCGCTACTACAAGAATTTGTTCGGCAATCTAAACAGTCTCTCTATCGACAGTCTTGCATTTCAGAATGATGAAAACACCCAGGCTTTTTCCGAAAAGCTGAAAATTAGCGGTTCAAATCTGGGAACAATTGCAGGAGACAGAATCCTGCTGCCCCTTAGTATTTTCAGAATAAAAACAAAAGAAACTCCGAGGTACAAAGAAAGATTGTACCCCGTGGAAATAGAAAGAGGTGAAACCGTGAAGGACAGCAGTGTCTTTTATTTACCCAAGGATTTTGTGGTGGAAGCTCTTCCGAAGAAAACTCACATTGAAAATGAATTCGGAAGTTTCACTTTTCAATCGTATTACGAGACATCACAGCCCGACAGAATTTCGGTTTCCAGAACCTATGTGTTGAAAGATGGTGCCTGGGATGCAGATTCTTACGAAAGTTTTAGAAAATTCATGAATCAAGTAAACAGTAACAACAACCAAAAAGCAGTGCTCGCACATAAAAAAACCTGATTATGAAAAAAAATTATCTTTTTTTAATTTTAATCCTTGTCGTCTTCTCTGGAAAAGCTCAAAATTATAAATTCGGAAAAGTTTCAGATGAGGAAGTAAAATCTGCTTCGTATCCCGGCGAACCAGAAGCCGATGCTGCGGTCTTATATCGCAAACAAAACACCTATTACGATTATAACGAAACTACCGGGTTCACTCTGATTACCGAGATCCAGGAACGCGTTAAAATCTACACCAAAGAAGGATTTGATTGGGCCACCAAGGAAATTCCATATTACCAGAGCGGCGGTAAAAAAGAAGAGGTTTCCATGATCCGCGGAGAGACGTACTTTCTCGAGAATGGAAAGGTGAAATCTGAAAAATTGGATAAAGATGCCATTTTTGATGAAGAGACCAACAAATACCACGGAAAAGTAAAGTTTACCATGCCTTCTGTAAGAGAAGGTTGTGTGGTAGAATATAAATATGCCATAAGTTCCCCTCTTCTTTCTTCTATAGATAAAATGCCCCTGCAATACACCGTTCCGATAAAAAAATTGGAATTGAGAGTGGTGATCCCGGAGTTTTTGACATTTCAGAAATATGTGAATCCAAGATCCACTATTGCTTATAACATTCAGGAAAGCAGTAAAACCTTTACGCTAAATAGCCAGCATAATCTTAGGCCTAATGCTAACTTAAGGGGCCAGGTTTCGCCTTCCATGAAGATGACGAAGGTGGAATATAAAGAAAATATTTACACTATAGATAAAGAGGATATTCCTGCCCTTAAAAAAGAAACTTACGTCGATTATTTGGGTAATTACCAGGCCTTTATTTCCTGGGAACTAATGTTTACGAAATTTCCCAATTCGCCAATAGAAAACTATTCGCAAACCTGGGATGGCGTGGTGAGCAAAATTTATGAGAACTCTGATTTTGGAGGAGAGCTCAAAAAATCGAACTTTTTTGAAGATGATGTACAGTCTGCACTTTCGGGGAAGAGCGGGCAGAAAGAAAAAGCCTATGCGCTTTATAATTTTGTAAAATCGAAGGTGAAATGGGACGATTTTATCGGGTATTATACAGAAAAGGGAATAAAAACGGCCTACAAAGAAGGATCGGGAAGTGTGGCTGACATTAATTTATTATTAGTTGCCATGCTGCGATACGCAGGCCTGGATGCCAATCCTGTTTTGGTAAGCACCGTAAGCCATGGAGTACCTATGTTTCCTACTCAGGACGGGTTCAATTATGTGGTAGCATCGGTAGATATTGAGGGTCAGCCTGTTTTAATGGATGCTACAGATCCTTATGCCACGCCCAATTTTTTACCTTCTCTTGCCCGCAACTGGCAGGGAAGATTGATACGGAAGAATGGAACTTCTGAATGGGTGAATTTAATGCCTGCTCAATTTTCAGATGATAGAACTGTACTGAATGTAAAATTTGACGATGAGATGAACCTTGATGGAAAGGTAATTCATGTGCGGGACGGTTATTTCGCCAAATCTTACAGAGAGGATTATTTGGAGGTAACTCCAGACTCTTATATTAAAGATCTGGAAAAGGGAAAAGGCGCTATTGAAATAAGTGATTTGGAAACTGAAAATTCTAAGGATCTTTTAAAGGAAATAAAGGAAACCTACAATTTTCGTCTTCCCAATCCTGTAGATAAAATAGACGATAAAATGTATCTGAAACCCATGTTTTTTCTGGCTACCACAGAAAATCCTTTTAAGGCAAATGAACGAAAATATCCTATTTTCTTTGATTATCCTTCTTCAGTTACCAGAACCGTAAATATCATTATTCCGGAAGGATATAAAATAGAATCCGTTCCGGAAAGCACAATTCTTGACTTTAACCACGGCGCAGGAAGCTATAAATTCGTAATTTCGCAACAGGGCCAGTTTTTGAGAATCAACGCGGAATTTCAGATGAAAACAACCGTTTATTCTCCAGACGATTATAAGGCTTTAAAGAATTTTTATAATCAGCTGGTTCAAAAAAACACGGAAGCAGTGGTTCTAACTAAGGTTTAAGATGGATATCAAAAATGCGCAGCTTGCAGTAGATGAATGGATAAATGCTCATGGCGTTCGTTACTTTAACGAACTTACCAATATGGCGCAACTTACCGAAGAAGTAGGAGAAGTGGCCCGAATTATAGCCAGGCGTTACGGCGAACAAAGCGAAAAAGAAAGCGATAAGAACAAAGATTTAGGCGAAGAACTTGCCGATGTACTGTTTGTGGTGCTTTGCCTTGCCAACCAAACAAATATTGATCTTGAAAAAGCCTTTGAAAAGAAGCTGCAGATAAAGACACAACGCGATCATGACCGGCACCATAACAATAAAAAGCTGAAGTAAAAAATGGCTTTTAAAACAATCATTAAAAAGCGCACATTTTGGAAATCGGTTTTGTTTATGGCCGTCCTTTTTATGGTGCTTTACAATGTCGTGGTGATGTTTTTTGAATATGGAGGCTTTCATTTCTCGGCTTATTTCCATGAACGTTTAGACAACGGAAAGTGGCTTCGATTTTTGCTTGCCAGTCTGTTGGGAGGATTCATCTATGGATTTATCGTTTCCTACGGACTTTTTAGATCGAAACTCAAACGCGAATCGAGCGAAAAATAATATCTTCTCCTAATTTTAAAATCTAAAAACATCTTTTTATGAACGTCTGTTTGTCTCATTCTACTTCTGTAATAAAAGGAGATCTAAGAATCACAGGTTCCAAAAGTGAATCTAACAGAACTCTTATCCTGCAGGCGCTTTATCCTGAAATAAAAGTAGAAAATCTTTCTAACAGCGATGATACGGTGGTGTTAACCCAGGCCTTGTTGAAAACCGCGGGTATGATAGACATTCATCATGCAGGAACGGCTATGCGTTTTTTAACCGCATATTTTGCTTCTCAGCAAGGGAAAGAAGTAATCTTAACAGGAAGCAGGAGAATGCGGGAACGACCCATAAAATTATTGGTAGATGCGTTAAAATCTATGGGAGCAGACATTCAATATGAAAATAACGAAGGTTTTCCGCCACTCAGGATCCGCGGGAAGAAATTGGAAACAGATTCTGTAAGGTTAAAAGCAAACATCAGCAGCCAGTATATTTCGGCGCTTATGCTTATCGCGCCATCTTTGCCAAACGGACTGCGGATTTTCCTGGAAGGCCAGGTGACTTCTGCGCCCTACATTTCCATGACCCTGGAAATTCTTCATTTTTTAGGATTAAAAGGAAGTTTTTCAAATAATGAGATTCAGATTTCTGCGGCTTCAGAAGTTCCTTCCAAAACGGTTTACATAGAATCAGACTGGAGCTCGGCTTCCTATTTCTATAGTATGGTGGCGATAAGCAAGGATTCTGAAATAAAATTGAGCAACTACAGAAAATCGAGCTTACAGGGAGATTCCTGTATAGCCGAAATTTACAGAAAACTGGGAGTGGAAACCGTTTATCAGGAGAACTCCATAATCTTAAAAAAAGTAGCTCATAAAAAGCCGAAGTGCGTAGAAGAAGATCTTCAGAATTCCCCGGATATCGCTCAAACCCTTGCTGTTACCTGCCTTGCCTTGGGGCTGGAATGTAAATTAAAGGGTTTACATACCCTCAAGATCAAGGAGACGGACCGACTGGTAGCGCTAAAAACAGAAATGGAAAAATTCGGAGCTAAAGTCGAAATCACCCATAACAGTCTTCATTTATTGTCTTCTGTAAAAAATCTTCAGGAAAATGTTCACGTCGCCACTTATAACGATCATAGAATGGCGATGGCTTTTGCGCCCCTGGCTTTAAAAGTACCTCTTACTATTGAGGATGCCGAAGTGGTTTCCAAGTCGTATCCGGAATATTGGGATCATTTAAAAAATCTCAATTTTTTGGTGGAATAGGCAATCCGAAAAAGGTTTTTCTCAAATAAAGTCTTAATTACTTGACAACCCCCCTCTGTAGGTCGTATATTTGCAACTTTTAAAACTGCAACTATGGGAATGAAACTTTCACACTTCAATTTTGATCTTCCACCAGAACTATTAGCTGAATATCCGGCCGAAAACCGCGATGAAGCCAGATTGATGGTTCTTAACAGGAAAGACAAAACGATTGAACATAAATTATTTAAGGATCTTTTGGATTATTTCGATCCCAAAGATGTTATGGTTCTTAATAACACCAAGGTTTTTCCGGCTCGTTTATATGGAAATAAGGAAAAAACAGGTGCAAGAATTGAAGTGTTTTTACTTAGAGAGTTAAATCCGGAAACAAAACTATGGGATGTGCTCGTAGATCCCGCCCGAAAAATCAGAATCGGGAACAAGCTCTATTTTGGCGAAGATGAAAGTCTTGTAGCCGAAGTGATAGACAATACTACTTCCAGAGGTAGAACTCTTCGATTTTTATACGACGGTTCTTATCATGAATTCCGAAAAAAATTAAAAGAGTTAGGGCAAACACCTCTTCCAAAATACATCAAAAGAGATGTGGAGCCTGAAGATTCTGAAAGATATCAAACTATTTACGCCAAAAAAGAAGGTGCCGTCGCGGCTCCAACAGCAGGACTTCACTTCTCTAAACATCTTCTGAAGAGATTGGAGATAAAAGGAGTGGATTTTGCCGAAGTTACCTTGCACGTAGGCTTGGGAACCTTTAGCCCTGTTGAGGTGGAAGATCTTTCTAAACATAAAATGGATAGCGAAGAAGCTTTTATTGAAACCAAAGCTACAGAAACCATTAATAAAGCCATTGCCGAAAATCGTAAGATTTGCGCGGTGGGTACTACGGTTATGCGGGTTCTTGAAAGTGCGGTTTCCTCTAATCAGACCTTAAATGAATTTAGCGGCTGGACCAACAAATTTATTTTTCCTCCTTACGATTTTAGCATCGCTAACTGTATGATCACTAATTTTCACACACCAAAATCTACCCTAATGATGATGGTTTCTGCATTTGCAGGTCATGAATTTATGAAAAAAGCCTATGCCGAAGCGGTAAAGGAAAAATATAAATTCTATACCTATGGCGATGCAATGTTGATTTTGTAGAAAAATAATTTTAAAAATTTTATGCCACGAATGCACGAATAATATTTGTGCATTCGTGGCTTTTTTATTTAACATACCTTTAGATTTTTTAGTGAAAAAC
>JBAVQO010000093.1:0-1547 GCA_049694135.1 Gillisia sp.
CCCACCACCGGCAGTATTAAAACCAAAGGCCGTATCGCTTCCCTTTTGGAGGTAGGAACAGGATTTCACGGAGAACTCACCGGTCGGGAGAATATATTTATGAATGGCGCCGTCCTGGGAATGTCCAGAGCTGAAATTAAATCTAAACTTGACGAGATCATCGCTTTTTCGGGTTGTGAAAAATATATAGATACTCCTGTAAAACGCTATAGCAGCGGAATGACCGTACGACTTGGCTTTGCGGTGGCCGCGCACCTGGAGCCGGAAATTTTAGTGGTAGATGAGGTATTAGCTGTGGGCGATGCAGAATTCCAGAAGAAAGCCATAGGTAAAATGCAGGATCTTTCTACGGGAGAGGGAAGGACGGTATTATTTGTGAGTCATAATATGCTTAGTATAAAAAAACTTTGTTCTAGAAGTATTGTCCTAGAAAATGGTAAATCGGTCTTTGAAGGAGAAACTGATAAATCTATAGAATTTTATACCTCCCAAAAGGAGAAAACTTTCAAATTTAATACATCAAGTCGTACTGGTAGTGCCGATGGTGTAAGGATAACTGACATAAAAATCTTTAATAAGAATGGATTTCCTATAGAAACAATTCTGTCAGGGGAGACACTAATAGCGGAAATTCTTATAGATAAAAATGATTATCCAAATGCTTTAGAGGTAGGTGTTGGTTTTTATAGTGCTGATGACGAGCCACAGTTCCATTGTTCTACTAAAACTATTAATAAATCGTACTATAGGGAAGATAATGTATTTTTAGCTGTTCTAGAAATAAAAAAATGGCCATTGTCTCGGGGAACATATTATATTAATGCCTACGTTCGAGATGGAGCAAAACTGCTTGATTATGTTGTAGAAAGTCTTTGGTTGGATGGTGAAAAAGGTGATTACTACGGCACGGGAATTTTACCTTCCTGGAATAAAGGTTTTTATTGTGAGTATGACTGGAAATAAAAATGTTTATTTTTTAACAGCCTCGGATAGGATTAATTATGGGGATCTTCTTTTTCCTCTTATTTTTAAGAAAATAGCTGAGGAGAACGGTTGTGAATTTTATAATTATGGTATCGTAAAAAGTGATTTATCCTTTTTTGGTGCATTGCCCACGCAGTCTTACAATGTTCTATTAGAAAAAATAAAAGACAGTACAGGGAAACTTGTTATTGGTGGCGGAGAGGTTTTCTTTGCTGATTGGAAGACGCTTTATGGTTTTATTAATCCGCATTATGCTAGAGCGGTAAAGAATAGGATAATTAGTGAAATCGAAAGAAAGGTAAGATTTTCGAAATTTTATCTTTCCTTAAATCGAGTTAGTGTTCCATTTTGTCCTGCTAAAAGTGAGCTGAAAGCTGATAAGGTAAAGATTTATTATAATTCAGTAGGTGGTTCCTTTCCATATGGTGAAAATAAAAAGGAAATAAAAATTATTAAGGAAGCACTGAAAGATGCCTCCTTAGTCTCAGTGAGGGATAAAAGAACAGAAAAGGAGTTACAAAAGTTAAATGTTAGTTCTAAAATTGTTCCAGATTCAGCTATTC
>JBAVQO010000094.1:0-2865 GCA_049694135.1 Gillisia sp.
ATCAATTATCGGTTGGAGCACCAGCTTATTACGCCAGAAGAAGCAGAAAAAAGCAAAAAAATAGCGGCCGAAAAACATGCGCGGAATATTGAAAACAGAATCGTTATTTTAGAAAACCAGACCGAACTTGAAGAGCGGGAAAGATTGGGTGCAAGTTACATAGCACTTTTGGGCAAAGGCAAAGTGGTCGATATCAATATAAATTCCAAGGATCACAAGGTGATTTATGACAGGCGTACCACTACAGATTTGGTGCTGGCAGCCGGCTTTAATAATGCTCTTTCCAGCGGACAGTCGCTAAATGAATCTGATTTTAAACTTGCTGGTAGCCGATTTTTTGAAATAGGATGGGCCTGGAAAACACGTGTTTTTGATAACAGCAACTGGCTTCGCGTTAAATATGGAGTTTCTTTTCAGTTTAACGGCCTGAAGCCTACAGATAATCGATATTATGTACAAAACGGAGAGGTTACCCAACTAGAAGAATTTCCTTACGATCTTCATAAATCTAAATTTCGAACCGACAACCTGGTAGTTCCTCTTCATTTTGAATTCGGTCCCTCAAAAAAGACAGAAACTGCCGATTATATAAGGTTCTCTACCGAAAACAGGTTTAAAATAGGATTGGGAGGCTACGCGGGATTCAATATTGGAGAACGACAAAAATTGAAGTATTCTATGGATGGCGATGACAAAAAAGATAAGATCAAAAACGATTTTAACACCAACGATTTTGTATATGGTCTAAGCGGGTATGTAAGTCTTGGCGGCACTGCGCTGTATGTAAAATACGATTTAAACCCGTTGTTTCAAACGCCTAATACAGAGCTTCATAATTTATCTTTTGGCCTGCGTTTTGATGTAGATTAAGTAACAATCTGCTAAGTTGTTAAAGAGAATGGTTTTCGGAGTTTTTGAAAATTGTTCTCTTTTTTTTGTCTTTTTCCGAAGAATAAAACTTCCGCCGGAGTCAAAATAATTTTTTTATTCGGTCTTATGTATTTGCCGTGGGGTTTCTGATTTGTTACATTTGAAATACTGAAAATACAATTTTTCGGATTTTAATTTGATTTCAAAAAACACTATAGATCAGGTATTTGAAACCGCACGGGTAGAGGAGGTGCTGGGCGATTTTGTGCAGCTGAAGAAATCTGGTAGTAATTTCAAAGGGTTAAGCCCATTTAGCGACGAACGTACCCCGAGCTTTATGGTGTCTCCGGTAAAGCAGATCTGGAAGGATTTTTCGAGCGGAAAAGGTGGAAATGTAGTTGCCTTTTTGATGGAACATGAACATTTCACGTATCCGGAAGCTATAAAATACCTTGCGAAAAAATATAACATTGAAATTGAAGAAACCGAGCAGAGCGACGAACAAAAACAGGAGGCAGACGAGCGGGAAAGCATGTACCTTGTTTCTGAATATGCACGCGATTATTTTCATTCTACACTTCTAAAAACCGATGCCGGCAAAGCAATTGGCCTCAGTTACTTTAAAGAAAGAGGATTCTTGCCGGAAACAATAGAAAAGTTTGAACTGGGGTACAATCCGGATGAATGGGACGCTTTTACCTCGCAGGCGATTTTAAAAGGATATAAGCTCGAATTTCTTGAAAAGACAGGACTTAGTATTGTTAAAGAAGAAAAGCAATTCGACAGGTTTAAAGGGCGTGTCATGTTTCCTATTCATTCCCTTTCCGGAAGGGTGTTGGGGTTTGGAGGAAGAATTCTGGGGAACGATAAAAAAGCTGCGAAATATCTCAATTCTCCGGAAAGCCTTATCTACCACAAAAGCAAGGTTTTGTACGGCATTTATTACGCGAAGCAGGCGATTGCCAAACTCGATAACTGCTTCCTGGTAGAAGGATATACGGATGTGATCCAGATGCATCAGTCCGGAATCGAAAATGTGGTGGCTTCCTCGGGAACGGCGCTTACTCCCGAACAAATTCGGCTTATAAACAGGCTTACAAAAAATATTACGGTTCTTTTTGACGGAGATGCTGCCGGAATGCGCGCTTCTCTCCGCGGAATAGATCTTATTCTGGAACAGGATATGAATGTGAAGGTTTGTGTTTTTCCGGAAGGAGAAGATCCCGATAGTTTTGCAAGGCAAAATACCCAGGCAGATCTTGAAGAGTATCTGGATAAGAATGCGCAGGATTTTATCACTTTTAAAGCCTCTCTTTTAAATGAAGATGCCAAAAAGGACCCGGTAAAAAGGGCGTCTGTCATTCAGGATATGGTGGCGAGCATTGCCAAAATTCCTAACCAGATCAAGCAGGAAATTTACATTCAGGACTGCTCCCAGATCATGGGGATATCTGAAGATGTGCTTTTTTCGACCCTGAGGCAAATGTTGGTTAAAGAAGGAAAAGCCGCTCCCAAAAACCAGAAAAAAAACGTTCCTTTTGAAGTGGTAAAGCAAGAGGAAAACCTTCAGCAAAAAGTCGATGAACTTTACGTGTTAGAAAGAAAGATTATAAGTTTACTTCTTCAATATGGTACGGTGGAAGAGGAATTCGAGGATGTGGTTGTAAAAGCCAATGAACATGGAGATTTGGTCATGGAACCCGAGATTCAGAAAGCACGGGTTTTTGAAAAGATTTACCTCGATCTGCAATCAGATGAAATCGCTTTTACCAACGATAAGTTTCGGGAATTATATAAACTCATTATTTCAAAATTAACAGAAGAAAACGAACTCGCTCTGGATACGTTTATCAATCATCTGGAACCGGAATTGTCTTCGGAAGTAACTTCTATTTTGATGGAAGAAGAACAGTATCATTTGCATGACTGGCAACGAAAGGACATTACTGTTAAGACTAAGGAAATGAGTATTTCAAGACTGGTAAACGAAACCAT
>JBAVQO010000095.1:0-5624 GCA_049694135.1 Gillisia sp.
TTTATTGCTGAGCTGAAATATGTACCTCTGGGTTCCTGACACAGGAACATCAAACGAAATCATGGCACTGGAGAAATTGATGTTTTCATCTTCTGCGATAATCTTCTTGGTGTCAACAGTTGTACGATTTTGACTGTAAACCATTTTCATGTGGTTATTCAATCCCGGAAGTGGAACTGAAAAAATCCGGTATGTTTCCCCAATTTTTTTCAGGCTCATTTCCCGTGGAAGGGTCATAGCGCTTCGCCAGGTTGTAGTAGGTACTTTTTCACCATACAACCAGTTGGACATCCAGCCAAGAAACAGTTTTTTATCGGGAGGATAAGGTGCATTTGCCCAGGTAACTCCGGCATAATTATCCATTCCGTAGTCTATCCAGTACGAGTGATCTTTTCCCAGATCCTTCATGGAAGAATCTAATTTGAAGGTTTTTCCGTCGAAATCTCCCACGAAATATTGGGTTCCAGAGCCGCCATTGTATCCGCCGGGATTTAGACTTTGAATAAGAACCCACTTTGTTTCGCCTGAATTTTCAACCTTAATAGGAAAGAAATCCGGACATTCCCAAACTCCTCCATGAGCACCAATACCTTCTCCAAATTCAGAAAGTAGTTTCCACTTTTTAAGGTTCTGAGAACTGTAAAACAGAGTTTTAGTGTCTGCGGCAAGGGCCATTAACCATTGGTTATGAATGGTATCTCTGGAAACTTTGGGGTCGCGAAAATTTTCGATTCCCGGGTTAGGGAGCACAGGATTTCCTTTATACTTCGTCCAGGTTTTCCCTTCATCTACGCTATAAGCAATGGCCTGACTCTGATAATCTTTTTTACCTTCTTTTGCTGCTTCCGCATCATGATAAGTAAAAATAGCTACAATGGGAGGATTCTCTTTAGTACCAAAACCAGAGGTATTTTCTTTATCCACAACCGCACTTCCGGAAAAAATATAGCCTTTTTCATCGGGCTTCAGGGCAATCGGTAATTGTTGCCAGGTTACAAGATCGGTACTCACCGCATGTCCCCAATTCATGGGTCCCCAAACATTGCCACCGGGATAATATTGAAAGAACAGGTGGTATAGCCCTTTGTAATAAAACATTCCGTTAGGATCATTCATCCAATGCTCTTTAGGAGTAAAATGAAAATTGGGCCGAAAAGCTATATCCGAACTGTCTGATTGTTTCTCAGATTCGGAAGCCTGCTCTGAATTTTTATTTTCCCTGCAAGACGTAAGTACAACCACAAGACAGAGAATAAATAGTACTTTTTTCATATAGATTTCGTGGCTTGATAATCTTTAATTGAAAATTCTTTTCCCAATTCTTCCAGGGTTTTTCCTTTGGTCTCCGGCATTAAGAAAATTACAAACATCAGCTGTAAAACCATCATAAAGGCAAAAAATGCGAACACATAACCCGGACCAATAGAGGTAAATAAAGTTGGAATCAGTGAGGGTATAATCGCTGCTAAAATCCAATGTGTAGAAGAACCAAAAGATTGCCCAGAGGCTCGCAAATTATTAGGAAATACTTCGGAAATAAAGACCCAAATAACTGCCCCCTGTCCAACAGCATGAGAAGCGATGAATAAAAACAGGAAAATTGGCACCGAAAGCCCTCCCCAGTTTAAAAAGAAAGCTGCAGCCACCAATGATAAAGACAGAATGTATCCTAAAGATCCGATGTACATGAGCTGTTTGCGGCCTAACCGGTCAATTAAAAAAACGCCCAGCAACGTGAAAAGGAGATTTATTACTCCAATGCCAATACTGCTTAAAAGTGCAGTGTTTTGCGCCAACCCTGCTTCTTCAAAAATTCGTGGTGCGTAATATAAAAATGCGTTTATACCGGACATTTGATTGAAGAAAGCGATCAAAAAAACTAGCATTAGGGGGAACCTGTATTTTTTCAGAAAGATATTTTCACCTTTTATTTCTAAATCAGACTGCGCTTTTATTTCTTCTATTTCAGCTTCGGTATCTAAATCGGGATCTATAATTTTCAATACTTTTCGGGCTTCGGCAGTCCTTCCTTTAGAAATTAGCCATCTGGGGCTCCGGGGAAGAAAGAATATGAAAATTGTATAAATGAAGGCAGGAATAGCTTCCACTCCCATCATCCATCGCCAGGGTTCATTTCCCGTATTCCGTAACAGGTAGTTGGAGAGAAACGCTACTAAAATACCCAGGACGATATTGAATTGATAGAGAGATACCAACCTTCCTCTATCGGCCGCCGGAGCGATTTCTGAAACATAGGCGGGAGCAGCAATGGTTGAAGCACCTACTCCCAAACCTCCAATAAACCTGAAAATGGCAAAAGTTACAGGGTCATTTGCAAAAGCCGATCCTACTGCCGAAACGAAATATAAAACGCCAATAATGAGCAGGGTATTCTTTCTGCCGAATTTGTTTGTGGGAAAGCCACCAAAAATAGCACCTACCACTGTTCCCCAAAGGGCCATGGCCATCACTACAGAACCGTGAAAGGCATCGCTGGTATGCCATGCCAGTTGTAATTGTTTGTCTGCTCCTGAAATTACCACCGTATCAAATCCGAATAGAAATCCTGCCATGGCGGCGCCAATAGACCAGCGTAAAATTTTATTCATTTGCGAGAAAGGATTTCATTAACTAAAAATTAGTAATAAAAGATAGGCAAAATATTATCATTCCCACAGGTTTACATCCTCTTTTAAGAATTGTTGATGCTTTCAATCCTATTGCGAATCAGGTAGTTGGAAATTTCTTTTCTTCTTTTTCAAACTATATCCTTTGTAACATATTCTCATAATCTGTACGAATTATGTAAAAAAAGAGAGGATGAGCTGTAAAAATTATATTTTTTTTAATGAATCGCGTTAAACCTTACATAAAAAATAGTGGGCTTTGTAGAAGAATTCTAATTTTACCCTGTCGAAAAAGTTCAACAACCTTAAACATATATATCATGACAACATACTATAATAAAAGTGAACTTCACCATTCTATGAAGTTGCTGGTCGAAAATTATTTTAAAGAATGTACCAATTGTAAGGAACTTTCTCAGGATTTTGTAGACTTGATCAAGCACAATTTTTTAGCAAAATTTGTATGTTATAATCAGGAGAAAAACACCATTGATATTGGAGTGGAAAATAATGAATCTTTATCTCCCTATCCCGAAATCCAGGTTTACAGTTATCCGGTAACATCCAAAAAATGGCTGGAGGAGTCTTTTAAAAATGATAAATGCGATTTGGATTTTTATGGAAGACTTTTAAACAGGCAAAATGCTGCTGCGAAAAATGCAGATGTAGTGGTCATGTAAAGAGATTTTTGCAGTACAAAGAAAGGCCGATTTCATCTTGAAATTGGCCTTTTTGGTTATTCCTGATTTTTAAGAATATTATTCACAATTAGTTTAGCGTGTACCCGGGAATTTTCGATAAACCATTTATGGGTTTCTATTCCACCGCACACTACCCCGGCAAGATAAATGCCTTTAATGTTGGTTTCCATAGTTTCGGGGTTATACTGTGGAATTTTTTTATTGTCTTGTGAAAGTGTGATTCCCATGTCAGTCAGAAATTCGAAATTGGGCCGGTATCCGGTAAGAAGTAAAACAAAGTCATTTTCGAGGCTTTTTCGACCTTCATCGGTATTGATAATCACCTCGTCTTCTTTTATTTCACAAAGAGTAGCGTTAAAATACGCTTTGATGCTCTTTTCTTCAATTCTATTTATAATATCCGGTCTCACCCAATATTTTACGCGTTCTCCCACTTCCGGTTTTCTTACAATCATAGTAACATCACCTCCTTTTCGATAAATTTCCAGAGCAGCATCTACAGCAGAATTGCTGGCTCCTACCACAATGGTCTTTAGAGTAGCGTAATAATGAGGATCGTCGTAGTAATGCTTCACTTTAGGTAAATTCTCTCCGGGAATATTCAGATAATTGGGAATGTCATAAAATCCGGTGGCTACTACCACATTTTGGGCTAAATAGGTGCTTTTGTTGCTAATGATTTTATGAATATTGTTCCCCTCTGATTCTACTGAAGTCACTTTTTCGAAAAGCCGAATATTAAGATGATTAGAGGTCGTAATTCGCCGGTAATATTCTAAAGCCTCTGCCTTGCGTGGCTTCGGATTATTGCTGATAAAAGGAATGTCATCCAGTTCCAGTTTTTCTGAAGTCGAAAAAAACGTCATATTGGTAGGGTAGTGGTAAAGCGAATTTACCAGACAGCCTTTTTCGAGGATAAGATAAGTAAGGTCTTGTTTTTTAGCTTCCAGCCCACATGCAATCCCGATAGGGCCGCCGCCAATTATAATGAGATCGTATTCTTGATTAGGAGTTTGCAAGTTCTTTAAGTTCTTTTATGGTTTGAAGTTGATCCTGAGATTTGAAAACAAAACTTCCGGCAACCAGAATGTCTGCACCCGTATGCGCTAATTTTGCGGCATTTTTATTAGTAACACCTCCATCTACTTCAATTAAGGTAGAGGCTCCCGAAGAATCTATGAGTTCTTTTAGCCGGCTGACTTTATTATAGGTGTTTTCTATAAAACTCTGCCCACCAAAACCGGGATTAACGCTCATTATTAGAACAAGATCAATATCTTTAATAATATCTGTAAGCATCTCCACAGGGGTATGAGGATTTAGAGCAACTCCGGCTTTCATTCCTTCTGTTTTAATAGCCTGCAAGGTACGGTGCAGGTGGGTGCACGCTTCATAATGAACGGTTAAAATATTAGCTCCCAACCGGGCAAATTCTTTAATATATCTATCGGGATCAATAATCATTAAATGAACATCGATGGTCTTTTTTGCGTATTTGGCGATAGTTTTTAAAACCGGCATTCCATAAGAAATATTGGGAACAAAAACCCCATCCATAATATCTATATGAAACCAGTCTGCCTCGCTGGAATTAATCATTTCAAGATCCCGCTGAAGATTTCCAAAGTCGGCTGCGAGAACGGAAGGAGCAATATATTTGTCTTTCATAGCAAGTAGTTCTGCCACAAAAGTAGCAGAAAAATTTAAACTTCCTTTCTATTGGATTACAAAGGCTTTCAACATGTTCTTAACGGCTAGTTGTGAAGGTTTATCAAGCACTTGTAAATGTTTTAAATATTCGTGGAATTTTTCTGAGTCGAAGCAGGCTCCTTCAGATACAAAAGCTGCTTCATACCCATCATAGGACTCTTTATGAATATCTTTTCCGAAGATTTGAATAAGATTATGGTGGCGCTCATCATCTTTTATCTTCTGATATAATTCTAATATTTTTTCTTTTTCCCCTTCTATAATCTGAAAAAAGTTTCCTTCCGAAAAAAGGAGAATTCCTGTTAAATCGTTTTTATTGTTGTTTTTTTCGCTTTTTTCAAGAATATTTTCAACCTCAGACCTTTCAAGATCTGTCGCGGTACTCACGTAGGCAATGGCATAATGCATAATCGGAAAAGTTTGATTTCTGTCTAAATTAGCGATCGGTATCTAAAATTTGTTTTAATGTTTTGCTATAAAATGTTATTGTTTTTATAAATAAACGCTTTTGGTTCCAATTTCAGCAAATGAAAAGACCCCGGTCATCACTCCGGGGTCATTCATCAATCAAAAAACGAACAGTTAT
>JBAVQO010000096.1:0-3209 GCA_049694135.1 Gillisia sp.
ATAACTGTGCCCAATGATCAAGCATCATTATTGACATTTTTTCTTAAGTGAGCATTTTAATACTACATGGTGGTATATTTTATTGCATCCAGCTGTGTCTCCCTGATCCGGTTTCAGATATTTTTTCCAAATTCCAACTGCTCCTAACAGGAGAAAAACGTTTTCTTTATGTCGCATTTTATGAGGATTGGATTGTTAAAAATCATATTAGGGATTTTTTTGCATTTCCTGTATCATTAGAGGAACTTAAAATGTACTCAAAAATAAAATCATCCGGACAACAACGGGTTGAATTAAATGAAGAGATATTAAAAAAAATTCTTAAAAAAATTTCCAGTAGCAGAGTATCTGAGGTGGCTGATGATATCGGTCTGCCGTACGGTCTGGTATATAATCTTGTGCACGGAAGGATTAACTCTCTTTCAGCAGAGAATTATAAATTGATTTTTGGTGAAGAGCCGCCGAATCAGGCTGTAAAGAGAGTCAGGAGCGCATATTTTAGAGAAATGGTGCAGTTATGGTTGTTTTTGAATGACGATGTATCGGAAGCGGATCTTTACTGGGAATTCTACCGAGATAAAAATGTAAAGAAGGTCGACTATAGAATTTTTAGCGAGGGGACTCAAACCGTTGAGAATTTAATAGAACGCGCCATGGAACAAAAACTTATCGGTCAGGGATTTAACAGGTTTGACATAAAAGAACTGATAAGGGAACTTAAATTCATCGAAAAACAAGAGCGTGTCCTTTATAAAGATATAAAGCCGATTTTAAGATTTTTAGCAGAGACTTTGGAAATTAATCCGACACGCATATTAAATCAGTGGTTTGTTCGATATGAAGACGGTGAGTTAAAAACAGTAAGTAAAAAGGTATATGATGATGCGCTGGAACTTAAAAAAAGAGCAAAGAGAGCCCTGCATTCAGGGTCAAGATATAAAGTTGAAAAAATCCGGGAGGAAATTTATGGAAAAAAAGCGGGGTACTCATTGTTTTCAGAGATTGAAGAGGAACTTGAATTTTTAAGAAAATACGGTGGAAAGAATCCAAGACAATATTTGGGGAGAAGTGTTAGTCATTATAAAAAATCAAGACTAAAAAGAATCGCTTCCCGGAGGGCCCTAAAAATAAAAGACGCGTGCCGTGAATTCATTGATAATCATCCTGAACTCGATCTAAAATCCCTTCCAAATTTTCATAGAAGAACAAGGTTAGAAAAACTGCTGTTTGTTCTAAAATCATATTCAATTTCTAAAGCATTGAAAAACGAAGATAACATTGAAAAATTTATATTAATGCCTGCATATTATCGTGAAAAATACAATACGAATGAGTATGGATTGACAAGTCTAAATAAAGCGGGATATTTTTTGGGGATGAGCAAAACCGCCTTCGACTTGTTGGTTTCAGAAAATCTTGATGTATTCAGAAGAATTGGGACATATAATAAAGAATGGTATCTACCGTATCTATATTTAAAAAAAATCAAAGAAAAAAATGGATTTGAAATAGTAAAAGCGAAATATGAAATGCTGGCAAAAAAATATGTCCATGTTTGAAACGAAATATGTTAACAACACATGTTTTAAACTGAAGGACTCAAGTTTTGCGCCTCCATATTACTTAAAAGCCTTTGGAGCGGTCGGCCAGCTGCTCTGTGCAGAATTGAAGAATAAGATCGATCATGCTTTTTCCAGTGATGGTAGGTTTTACCTGTTATGAAATGATATTTATTATCGTATTGACCATTGAAATTTGACACTTATATTTAGAATAAAGAAAAAAAATAATTATAAAAAACCCTTGAATTAAATAAAATTTACGGGCTGGAAAGGAAATAGATATGGATTTAAAGGAATACTTTGAAAATACAAAAGGTATTGGAATGTTTGCCACTGCCGACAGAGACGGCCGAGTCGATGCGGCGATTTATTCAAGACCCCACATCATGGAAGATGGATTACTGGCATTCATCATGCGGGATCGAACTACTCACACTAACACCCAGGCTAATCCTCATGCAACGTTTCTCTTTAAAGAAGAAGGTTCAGGATATAAGGGAAAACGTCTGTATTTGACCAAAGTCAGAGAGGAAGAGAACGCTGAACTCATTAAACGCCTTAGTAGAAGAAATTATCCGTCAGATGAAAACAGCAAAGAAGCAAAATTTCTGGTCTATTTCAAAGTGGATAAGGAGCGCCCTTTGATCGGTGATTGAATCATCGGCCAAAATGGATCATATGTGGCTGGGCCAAAACCGGAATTCAGACGCAGCAGCGTAAAAATCTGTATGTTCGAATTTCGCTATCCGTGTAATTGTTTATTTAACACACTATAAATTCTTTCATAGGTGGGAACTGAGAAACCATGCTTTCCGGCTTCACGGACAATATAACCGGTGAATGTCTCCAGCTCAGTCCTGTTTCCTTTTTCGAAGTCCATCTGCATAGAAGTTTTGATTTCAGGGGGAAAAGTACTAACTTTCGCCAAGATTTCTCTTCTGATATTTTTCGGAAGCTCAATCCCCTTTGCTTCGCAGATACGAAATACTTCTGTAAGAAGATTATCCAACAACTCTTTTCCTTTTGCACTATCGATAACACCACGCATTGTCTTATCCAGAAAAGTGGTTGCAGTGGCAAATGCAGAGATGAGGACGTACTTTTCCCATACAATATGTTTAATATCTGTTCGGTATTGGGCATCTATATCGGCTTCTTTTAAAATATTTTCTATCTTGTTTGCTTCTATATTATCATCGAATTCATTTCCAAAGAACAATTTGTTTAGCGAACCTGCCTGTTGAACCACACCGGGGCGAACGATATGCGCGCCGACGTATACACATCCGTTAAATATTTTTCCTTTATTCAGGACAGCGCTCAGCCGGTCGGCATTGTCCACGCCGTTGAGCAAAGAGATAATGACGGTATTTTCATCAATGGAAGGCGAAAGCAGTTTGGCGCTTTCTTCTAGGCCATAGGCTTTCACGCAAAATATGACACAATCAAATATTCCACCGTCGGCTGGATTGTCGGTGGCCAAATCGGGCCTCACGGGATACGTCCCATTTTCTGTGATAAGCTTCAATCCGCTTTTCTTTATTTGTTCGAGATGATCTCCCCGGGCAATGAATACAATCTCGACATCCTCATGGTCAAAATACCGTTTTGCCAACAACCCGCCATAGTATCCACCCACCCCGCCTA
>JBAVQO010000097.1:0-8336 GCA_049694135.1 Gillisia sp.
ATCACCAGAATAATAATGGCAATAATGCTGAAAAGCCTTACATACTCGATCATTCCTCCTACGTTTTTTCCATCTTTAAAATCGCTGTATAGCCGCCATTTATTCATAGGGAAAATAAAATAAGAGCTTATACTTTTATCGCTTTCATCATGCTCATATTTTATGTTATTAATTTTTTGCTGAACATTTGCAGGATTCGAGCCCGGAAGCGTTTGCACATAAACCTCCCACGAAGAATTTTGCCAGTCCATCATAAAAGGTTTTAATTCTGAAGAAGAATCAAAAGGAAGTATGTAATCGAATTGCACCGAATTATTTTGAGGCATATCTTTTACCACCGCGGAAACCGTAGCATTGCGACTATTGTCGATACGAAGGATTTTATTGATAGGATCTTCATTGTGAAAGATAGCTTTGGCTGCTGATTCTGTTAATATAACCGATGAAGGATCTTTAAGCGCAGAAGTTTTATTTCCTTTTATAAAATCAACGGTGAACAAATCGAAAAAATGCGGAGAAACCGAAAGACCTGTTTTTTTCAGTTTTACCTCCTTGTAGGCAAAATTGGAAGTAGTAGGATAGGTAGTGGCTACCGCATATTTTACCTGTGGAACTTCCTGCTCGATTGATTGTGCCAGCGGCAAAACCATACTGCCATCTGTAAAAACCTGGCCATTGAATTTGCGGTTGGCCATGATCTGGTAAATCTGATGGTAGTTTTCCTGAGATTTGTTATAGCTCAACTCATCATTCACCCAGAGAAGGATAAGAATAGAGCAGGTCATACCAATAGTTAGTCCAAGTAAATTGGTTAAGGAGAAGGTTTTATTTCTGAATAAATTCCTCCAGGCGATTTTAAAATAGTTTCGTATCATTTCATTCTAATTTCGTTCAACGTTTTACTTTTTCTTCTTCAGAAAAAAAGGAAGAAATTAAGAGGAGCTATTCTGTTCGTATGCTTTTTACAGGATTTGAAGTTGCAGCCTTTATGGCCTGAAAACTCACCGTGACCAAAGCGATTAAGAGCGCGAGCGAACCTGCAATAGCATAGATCCACCAGCTTAGATCGATGTGGTATTCATAATTTCGAAGCCATTTTTCCATGACCAGCCAGGAAAGTGGGAAGGCGATTAGGAAAGAGATAGCCACCAGTACAATAAATTCTTTGGATAATAACAACACGATCTGTCCTACTTTTGCGCCCAATACCTTCCTGACTCCGATCTCTTTTATTCTTACCTGTGCCGAAAAAGCTGAAAGTCCGAATAATCCGAGGCAGGAAATAAGTATACAGATGCCGTTAAACAGTATGGAAAGCGTGCCCAGCAAACGCTCATTATGAAATTTCTTTTCGAAATTCTTGTCTACAAACTGTATGTCTGCCGGATACGATGGATTTATTTCTTTCAGGATTTTTGTGATACTGTTGACCGACGAACTGATGTTTTTTTCAGGATTTAATTTCATTGCAACTACGCTTGCCTGATCCGACAAAAATCCTACGACCATGGGTGGCACTTTTCGAAAAGGTGAATTTTTTACAAAGTCATCAAAAACACCCACGATGGTTTCCTGGTCGTCACCCACTTTGATCTGATCTCCCACTCCGGCCTTCATTAATTTAGCGGCCGTTTTGTTAATGAGTACATTGGCACCGGTGGTATCCGCCGGAAATTGTTCAGAAAAATCTCTTCCTTCTACCATTTTCACCGAGACTGTTTCCTTAAAGTGGTAACCCACGCTAAAAAAATCGAATAATACCTTCGCATTGGGATCTTTTCCTGGCCAGTCCACCCCCCAGCCGTTATATCCTCCACTGGTAATGTGCTGGCCCAGTTTAGATGTTGCAACCGCAGCACCTGAGTTTTTTACTTCATTTTGAAAGGCATCAAGATGTTTTGCCAATTCGCCTTCTACTGTAACTTCTACTAAATTATTGGGATTGTAACCAATAGGTTTATTCTGAATAAAATTAATCTGCCGATAAATACAGATGGTAGCCACAATAAGCGATACCGAAAAGCCAAACTGCAGAATTACCATCACTCTGCGCAGGGAGAACAAGCTCTTTTCCTGTAATTTCGGCCCCTTTATTACAGAAATAGGCTTAAATGAAGACAGGTAAAATGCGGGGTAACTACCGGCGGTAAATCCGGTAAACAAAATCAGGAACAGAATAAAAGCCCAAAATTCCCAGCTAGTATAAGGAATCTGTAACTGTAATTCCAGAAGCCTGTTAAAATAGGGCATGGAAATACTTGTAAACAATAAGGCCAGGACCATTGCTATAGCACTTATCAGTAAAGATTCGCAAATAAATTGTTTTAATAAGGCACTTCGGGAGGAGCCCAGGGTTTTTCTAACGCCCACTTCTAGTGCCTTTTTTTGTGACCGGGCGGTGGAAAGATTCATGAAGTTTATGCAGGCAATCAATAAAATACCCACGGCGAGCCAGAAAAATAACTTGAGTTCATCGATAGCGCCGCCAACAGATTTTCCATTTTCGAATTTTGAATATAGTTGTTGCTTTGCAAATGGAAATAAAAAAGCTTCACCTTTATACTCGTCCTGATGAGAATTGATCATTTTTCGAATCAATGCATCTGCCTCACCAAAATGTTCTTTAGAAGACAACTCCACGTAGGTCGCACAAAAATTGCTGCCCCAGCCGGCATTTTTCACCCAGGGGTTTTCTGTTTCATACAACGTCCAGGGTAGCACATAATCGAACTGGATACTGGAATTCGCGGGAGGATTTTCAATAACTCCGGTAACTTTTAATCGGGCTTGGTTTTTATAGGTAATGATCTGGTTCATAGGATCCTGCGAACCGAACAGGGTATGGGCCAGTTTTTTGGTAATGACAACATCATTAGGATCGGCAAGCGATGAGGTCGCGTTTCCCCGCAGAAAATTGTAGCTGAACACAGAGAAAAAAGACGGATCGGCATAAATGCCTAGTTTTTTAATGGATTTCTCTCCGAAGTTTAAAAGTTCCTGAGAAGGATAGGTAACCCGGACAGTGTTTTTTACTCCCGGCACTTCATTCTGAATGGTTTGTGCCAATGGTTCGGGAGTGGCCATAAAGGTAAAAATCTCGCCATCGCCTTCCTGATTGTTCTCTATGGTATAAATGTTTCCCACGTTGCGAAATTGCTTATCGTAGCCCCATTCATAATTTATATAGATTAACAAAAGAAGACAGCTGGTTAAGCCAATGGTAAGCCCCCCGATATTTATCGCTGAAAAAACTTTGTTTTTAAGGATATGCCTCCATGCGATTTTGAAATAATTCCCGATCATGATAATTGTTTTTTGATTGATGAATGACCTTACGCTAAAACATTTTCTGTTACTTTTTGCCCGTCCAGCATTCGTATAATGCGGTGACTATACTTGGCATCGTGTTCGCTGTGAGTTACCATAACTATGGTGGTTCCTGCTTCATTTAACTCGCTAAGCAAATCCATAACTTCATTCCCGTTGCTGCTGTCCAGATTCCCGGTGGGTTCATCGGCCAGGATCAGTTTTGGGTTGTTTACCACGGCTCTGGCAACCGCCACGCGTTGTTGCTGTCCTCCCGAGAGTTGTTGTGGGAAGTGTTTGCGGCGATGCATGATTTGCATTTTTTCGAGTACCTCATGAACCCTTTTTTCTCTTTCTGAAGCTTTTACTCCGGTGTAAATAAGAGGCAATTCCACATTTTCGTACACGGTTAACTCGTCGATTAAGTTGAAGCTTTGAAAAACGAAGCCAATATTGTGCTTTCTCAGGCTGGCTCTTTTTCGTTCATTAAAGCCGGCAACTTCAATACCGTTAAAAATAAAACTGCCCCCATCGGGATCGTCTAAAAGCCCCAGGATATTCAGTAAGGTGGATTTTCCACAGCCAGAAGGGCCCATTACCGCTACAAATTCTCCTTCTCTTACTTCAAAAGAAAGCTTGTTAAGAGCCACGGTTTGTACCTCTTCGGTTTTATAATATTTCTCAAGGTTTTTTATAGTTATCATATTTTCTTTATTAGATGTTGTTGTTTAGTTTAAAGACATCTCGACTTCGCTCGATGTGACATTTTATTTTTTCATAATGCATTATTGCAAGATCAGTTCGTCGGTTTCTCCGAAGTTGTCATAACTGGAAGTTATAACCTTGTCTCCTGGTTTAAGTCCCTGTAGCACCTCGTAATATTCGGTGTTTTGACTTCCCAGCTGAATGTCGACTTTATACGCCCGACTTCCGTCATCGCTTACTTTAAAGATCCAGTTCCCGCCGGTCTGCTGAAAAAATCCACCTTTAGGAATTAAAACGGCTTGTTTTTCGTCGCTCAGAGCCAGTCTTATTTGTAAACTTTGTCCTCTTCGTATTTCTTCCGGCACCTTGCCGTCAAACTGCATATCTACCTGAAATTTTCCGGCATTTACCTGGGTATAAACTTTTTTGATTTCCAAAGAATATTCTTTTCCATTAAAGCTGAAAGAGCCGTGTTGCCCGGTATAGATGCGGGAAATGTAATGTTCATCTATATCTGCGCGAACTTTATATCCGCTAAGCACATCTATCTGCCCCAGGCGTTCGCCTTTATTTATGGATTGCCCGATCTCTGCATCCAGCGAAGTAAGTTGTCCGTCCACCGGAGCTTTTACCACCAAATCGCCTACTTTTTTACGCATAAGCTCCAGCGCCTTTTGAGTTCTTACATAAGAATCCCTGGCCTGTTGTACTTCCTGTTTTGAAGAAATAGAGTCCTGTTTTAACACCTGCTCAGAAAGATCCATGCGTTGCTTCTGGTAATTATAATTATTTTCAGATTCAATCAATTCCTGTTTGCCAATGGCATCCTTGCTGTAGAGTTTTTTATTAAGATCATACACGCGTTTAGCCTCGATAAGACTGTTTTTTACATCGGTGTACTGGTTGAGTTTATTAATAGTGTTCTGCCGTGCCGCATTTTTGGAAATCTGCATTTGTGTAAGCAGGTCGTAGACAGCGGTTTCCTGATTTACCAGCGTGAGTTCCAGGTCGGTATTGGATAGTCTTAAAATAGGTTCTCCCTTTTTCATCACCGCTCCGTCTTCAACAAACTTCTCTTCTACACGTCCGCCTTCAAGAGCATCCAGATAAATGGTGGTAATAGGAAGTACTACGCCGTTCACCGGAATATTCTCCTGAAAAACATCTTTTTTCACATCACTTATGGTAATTCTCTCTTTTTCTACGTTCAACTTGGAATTTCCGCTTGAAGAGATCAATACAAAAACAATTAGGGCGAGTAGAAGAATTCCGCCAACCATCATCCCGATTCGGGATTTTGTAAAACGTTTCTTTTTTATTGGTATATCCATTTTGATTTTATTTCTATATATTTTTAAGACAGAATGATGCCAAAAATATAAGTGACTGAAATACAGTATTTTATAAGTTTATTGGTTTTTTGGAGTGTTCGGTTTTAATACACTTGCTGTTCGAAAACAATACAATTTTTTACGCGGCAAAAATTTTCGATTTAAGATTTATTTAAGAAAACAATAAAATTGTAATATTGTATCTATGCTTCTTAAAAATTCGACCATATTGGTGGTAGACGATGATCCCGACGTGCTTACGGCGATGAGGTTATTGTTAAAATCCCGGGTACGGGAAGTAGAAACCGAAAAGAATCCCAATAATCTTACTTCCCTTCTTCAGAAGAAAAAATTCGATCTGATCGTATTAGACATGAATTTTAACGGACTCGTAAATACAGGAAATGAGGGTATTTTCTGGCTGAACAAAATCAAGCAAATTCATCCTTCTGCAGAGGTCATCTTAATTACAGCCTACGCAGATATAGATCTCGCCATCCGGTCGCTGAAAGAAGGAGCCTCAGATTTTGTGGTGAAGCCCTGGAAGAATGAAAAGATTATTCAATCCATAACCTATCTTATTGAAAATAAGAAGAAGGAAAAAGCGTCGAAATTTCAGCCTTTATCCAAAGGAGATAAAATAATTGGTGAGAGCCAGGAAATGCAGGAGGTTTTTCTAAAACTGAAAAAAGTAGCGCCCACAGATGCCAATATCCTGATCCTTGGCGAAAATGGCACCGGAAAAGATTTGATTGCCAAAGCTATTCATGAAAATTCTCTTCGGAAAAATATGCCTTTTGTAAAGGTAGATGTTGGAGCCTTAACTTCCACGCTTTTTGAGAGCGAGCTTTTTGGGTACAAAAAAGGAGCTTTCACCGACGCCCGGGAAGACAGAAAGGGGCGTTTTGAAGCCGCCCAGGGAGGAACTCTTTTTCTTGATGAAATAGGAAACATAAGCTTAAGGCAACAGGCACGGTTGCTCACCGTTTTACAAAACCGATACATTACTCCTTTGGGAAGCAATGAGCAGATCCCTGTTGATATTCGCCTCATTTGCGCAACAAATTTAGACCTGGCAGAACTGGCCGATGAAAATAACTTCAGAAAAGACCTTATTTATCGTATAAACACGGTAGATATTACCGTTCCTCCGCTTCGGGATCGGGGCACCGATTGTACTCTGCTGGCCAACCATTTTATAAATCTGTACGCCGAAAAATATATGAAAACGTCCCTTTCAATGGACAAATCCTTTCTTCAGAAACTGAAATCTCATTCCTTCCCCGGCAACGTTCGGGAGCTGCAATATGTTATTGAAAGAGCCGTGATCATGGCGGAAGGAGAGATATTAAATGCCGATGATCTGGTTTTTTCGGCTATAGAAAATTCCCTGGAACCAGCGGCTTCAGGAGATATGAATCTTGACAGCATCGAAAAAAATGCCATTTTTAAGGTGATTGAAAAAAACAAGGGGAATATCTCTAAATCGGCCAAAGAACTGGGAATTACACGTGCGGCTTTATATCGAAGATTGAATAAATATGATCTATAAAAAATACGCTTTTTCCCTGTTTTTAAGGGTTTTGATTTTGTTCGCTTTTTTGGCGGGGCTCATTCTTGCTATCCAGGCTTCCAGTTTTTACTTGATATTTTTTGCTCTTCTTTTCGGTCTTATTTCCTTTTATAATCTTTACCGGTTTATAATTCGTCGGTTTGTGGAAATGGATGACTTTTTTGAAGCGGTAAAGTACCAGGATTTCTCTCGCTGGTTTGTTGAAGATGCCGGTCCTCAGGATATCCGCAGACTGCATCAGGGCTTTAATCAGGTAAATAAGACCATTCGAAAAATGAATGCCGGCAAGGAAGCTCAGTATGTTTATTTGCAGAAGATCCTGGAAATGGTAGATGTGGGCATCATCGCTTATAATTTGGATTCGGGAGAAGTGCTGTGGGCCAACGAAGCCATCAGGAAAATTCTGAATGTTCCTTCTTTTAAGAACGTACGTTTTCTCGAATCACGACAGCCACAACTTTACGAAACAGTTTTTGAAACCACTCATTTTACGCCTAACTCCATTAATATTGAAGTGAACAAGCAGAAAATGAAGGTGCTGATCTCAGATTCTGTATTTAATGTGGAAAATGATTCTTTCAAGCTTATTGTTCTACAAAACATCGATGAAACACTTAATCAGAATGAAGCTGAAGCCTGGAAAAAATTGCTGAGTGTAATGACGCATGAGATTATGAATTCTATAGCACCAATCTCGTCTCTTGCAGAAACTCTTCAGCAACATGTTCGGACTTCTGCAGAAGATCAAGAAAACTTTCCGCTGCAACTTCAGGATCTCGAAGAAGGAATTACCAGCATTAAAAGACGTAGCGAAGGGTTAATGAAATTTGCCCAAACCTATCGTAGCCTCAACAAAATAACCCATTTGAACCTCGAAAAAGTAAAGATTTCTGAACTTTTTCAGAGCCTTGGACAGCTCATGCAACCTTCCCTGAAAGACAAGGAGGTAAATCTGGAATTTCAACTTCAGGATCCTTCCTTGCAGATCGAAATAGATTCTTATTTAATCGAGCAGGTTTTAATTAACCTGGTGCTAAATTCTATCGATGCGTGCAAAGAAACGCCAGAACCACACATCAAAATCACGGCGTTTTCATCTCTGGACAGAACGGTGCAAATAAAAGTTTCTGATAATGGAAAGGGAATTCCTGAAGAAATTCGGGAAACTGTTTTTGTTCCTTTTTTCAGCACAAAAAAGAATGGCAGTGGGATTGGATTGAGCTTGTGTAAACAGATCATGATGTTGCACCAGGGAAAAATACTACTGCAGAGCATCGAAAAAGAGGGAACCACTATTAGTTTAATTTTTTGAGCTTATCTTGTAATTCTTAAATCAGGCGTGGCATGAAAAAAATTCCTTTGTTTTTATTTTTCCTTTTTATATACACTCTTAGCTGGAGTCAGCAACTTCAGTATAAAGA
>JBAVQO010000098.1:0-9890 GCA_049694135.1 Gillisia sp.
CCGCTGGCGCAATACTTTTCGGTAAAAAACAAAATGATTTCCGGCGTTGATGATCAAAAATTTTTAGGCGAAGATAAGGAGTGGCTCATACAATATTGCAAACGAAAACTCGAAACCAAACATTACGATTATTTTCTGTTTGGGCATCGGCATTTGCCATTGGAAATCCAGCTGAACGAAAATTCCAAATATATAAATACCGGCGACTGGATCAGTCATTATACCTACGCCACTTTCGATGGCACGAGCTTACAGCTCGAAAAATTGAATTCCTAAGCCGTAATATCCTTCAGTTTTAATTGAAGAGAAACATTTCCATTCCACTCGTTTTCGTCTATACAATACGCCGCCTTAAAGAGTTTTCCTTCCGTTATAAAAGGGCATTTGGACCCTATATTGAACCCAATGGCATCAAAAGCAACTGGGGAAGACGCCTGTTTTACCCTGCATTTTAAATGAAGGTCTTCTTCGCCAACACACTTTCCGAAGCCGGTATCGCGAAGGTTTTGCGTCATAAATACCGGTGACATGTTTCCCGGCCCAAAAGGGGCAAATTGCTTTAGGATTCTATAGAATTTCGGAGTGATATCTGCCAGATCCAGTTCGGCATCTATTGTAATTTCCGGCGTTAGCAGGTTCTTATCGATGTTGCCCGAGACCACTTCTTCAAATTTATCTTTAAATTTCTGATATTGTTCTTCCAGCAGCGTGAGTCCTGCGGCATATTTGTGGCCACCAAATTGTTCAATATGCTCGCTGCAGGCTTCGAGAGCATCGTACACATCAAAACCCTTTACAGATCGCGCCGAAGCGGCCAGTTTTTCGCCACTTCTGGTAAAAACAAGCGTGGGGCGATAATAAGTTTCGGTTAAACGGGAAGCAACGATCCCAATGACTCCTTTATGCCAGTTTTCCTGATAAACCACCGTGGTAAAACGTTCCTGCTCTCCAAGATTTTCTATCTGAAGCAGGGCTTCTCTGGTAATTTGCTTATCGGCATCTTTCCTGTCTGCATTGTAATTTTCAATTTCGGCGGCAAAGAGGGCCGCGGTTTCTGCATCTTCTTCTGTTAGAAGATTCACGGCATGAAGGCCATGCTTCATTCTTCCGGCGGCATTAATACGGGGAGCGATAATAAAAACCACATCGGTAATAGTGAGGGTTTCTTTTTTCACCTGGTTTAATATTGCCTGAAATCCCGGGCGGGGCGCGGTATTAATTACATGAAGCCCGTGATAGGCTAAAATGCGGTTTTCTCCCGTAATAGGTACAATATCGGCTCCTATTGCTGTGGCCACCAAATCCAGATAGGGCAACAGCATATCTACCGGCAGCTCCTTTTTTTGAATCCAGGCCTGCATGAGCTTAAAACCTATCCCGCAACCACATAATTCCTTATAGGGATACCCGCAATCTTCCCTTTTTGGATCCAACACGGCCACAGCTCCAGGAATGGAGCTTCCCGGCCGGTGGTGATCACAAATAATAAAATCGATATTTTTTTCTGAAGCATAGTCAACTTTTTCAATAGCTTTTATTCCGCAGTCCAGCGCAATAATCAGACTGATTTCGTTATCTGCCGCGTAATCTATCCCTTTATAGGAAACGCCGTATCCTTCATCGTACCTGTCTGGGATATAGGTAGCCACATTGGGATAAAAACTCTTCAAAAAAGAAGAAATAAGCGCGACACTCGTTGTTCCATCTACATCATAATCGCCAAAAACAAGAATATTTTCTTCATTTTCTATGGCTTTTTCTATCCGGGCTATCGCTAAATCCATATCCTTCATCAGGAACGGATCGTGAAGATCGTCCAGCGAAGGCCGGAAGAACTTTTTAGCTTCAGTAAAAGTGGTTATTCCGCGCTGCACCAGGAGAGAAGTTACAGGTTTCCCAATTCCCAATTCTCTTGCCAGTTGGGCAACAATTTTAGGATCGGGTTGAGGTTTAATGGTCCAGCGCATAAAAATTTTTTTAAACTAAAAGTGAGATAAAATTAGGTAAAAAGAAGCAAAATTCTTCAAATGTAATGATATGAAAGCTTTATACGGAACTTGGTTCAGCATTTAACGAAACGCTGAAACAAATTCAGGGGACAAGCTAATATATTAGCCTTGATTATTTGCCGTTGTTTCCCGCCACCACAATAACCAGTTCTCCTTTGGGAGGATGTTGAGAAAAATGTTCAAATACTTCGGCAGCCGTTCCTCTAATGGTTTCTTCGTACATCTTGCTTATTTCCCGCGAGACGGAAATAGGACGTTCTTCGCCAAAATATTCTGCAAATTGTTTTAAGGTCTTCAGCAGTTTGTGGGGAGATTCATAAAAAATGAGAGTCCGATTTTCTTCAGCTAAAAGCTTCAATCGGGTCTGTCGCCCTTTTTTAACCGGAAGAAAACCTTCAAAAACAAATTTATCGTTCGGAAACCCGCTGTTTACAAGGGCCGGCACAAAAGCGGTTGCGCCCGGCAAACAGTCCACATCCACTCCTGCTTCTACACAGGCACGGGTTAACAAAAACCCGGGATCGCTAATGGCTGGGGTTCCGGCATCACTTATTAAAGCAAAAATTTCCCCGCTTTGCATTCTTTTTACCAGGCTTTCCACCGTTTTATGCTCGTTATGCATGTGGTGGCTGAGCATGGGCGTACTGATTTCAAAATGTTTAAGAAGTTTCCCGCTGGTGCGAGTATCTTCTGCGAGAATAAAATCTGCTTCCTTCAAAATTCGCAGGGCTCTGAAAGTAATATCTTCAAGATTCCCGATGGGAGTGGGTACCAAATAAAGTTTTCCCATTAAAATGTTTTAATCGAATTTGTTTTCTACGTGCTCCATAAAACGTTTTTCATGCTCTTCTTTCCCTTCCCAGTTCTGATAGTCAGGTTTCACAACAAGCTGTACGAATTTATTGGCTTCCTCAAAATTATCGAAGGTATTTAACTGCGAAATTACCCGGTTGTAATCTGTGGCATTCCCGTTAAACAGATATCGTATAAAAGAAAGGCGCTCGTTTAACCCGATATTGATTCCTTTTTTTAGGCGATCGTTCAAAGAACGCGGGCGCTCTTTTTCCTGTTTTCCTATCGGTTCAAAATCTGGAAGGTTATCATAATCTACCCCCACGTTGCGGAAATCTTTTTTGTCTTCTGAAGGTTGAGATGGTTTTTTTGCGGTGCCGTTTTTGGTCATGATATTCTGCAGCATGTTGTCTACTCCCTGAGTTTCCGGCGGCATTTGCGCAACTATGTCTTTTATTTTTTCCGTGTTGGGTTCGGTAATGGCATCGGCATCGTTATACTCGGTGCCATCGGGAAGATATTCATCCTTCTCCTTTGGGGCTGCTTTCTTTTTGGTAGATTTTTCTGAACTTTTGGCCGCTTCTAAATGGGTTTTTTCTGATGGAGCTGAAGTAGAAACCGAAGTGGAAAGAGAATCTACATTCTCTTCAGCAAAAGCAAGAACGGTCAATTTTTCGTACAATTCTCTCGCCTTGTTTTTTAAATTGGCAGTGCTTTTTTCTTTCGAATCTTCAATTATTTTGTGAGCCAGTTCTTCTAATTCGGCTTTTAATTTATTTTTCATTTCAGCAGTCTTTTTTATTAAAAATTATAACATTGAAAGAGGTTCGAAAAATTTAACCAATTTTTTAAAAACTTCCGTCATTGCTTTTTATAAATAGTTCACAAAATTTAGCAGGACTCTCTCTGGAGAGCATTGCATTTTTAATAAATTTGTTTCACCTTTAAGCAAAATGGGAATTTTCCCGTTTCGGCACTGAAAATTACAAAATGTTTCTCGAAAATACAGTAAATCACAAAGAGCAATTTGGATGGATTGAGGTTATTTGCGGCTCTATGTTTTCCGGCAAAACCGAAGAACTCATTCGTAGATTGAAAAGAGCCAAATTTGCCCGACAGAAAGTGGAAATCTTTAAACCCGCTATAGACACGCGTTACCACGAAGAAATGGTGGTGTCTCATGATGCTAATGAAATAAGATCTACTCCTGTGCCGTCAGCTTCTAACATACGATTGCTGGCAGATGGTTGCGATGTGGTAGGTATAGATGAAGCCCAGTTTTTTGATGAAGAGATTGTAACCGTGTGTAACGATCTGGCTAACCAGGGAATTCGGGTAATCGTAGCGGGCCTGGATATGGATTTCAAAGGAAATCCGTTCGGTCCCATGCCAAATTTGATGGCTACGGCCGAATATGTTACCAAAGTTCATGCTGTTTGCACCCGCACCGGGAACCTCGCACAGTATAGCTATCGAAAAGCGGGAAACAACGACCTGGTTTTTTTAGGTGAGACTGAAGAGTATGAACCCCTGAGTCGTGCGGCTTATTTCAAGGCGATGATGCGGGAACGTATAAAAAATTATAGCGTAAATAATCCCGAAACCGTAGAACCCGAAAAAAAGAAAATTGATGCAAAAAACCCGTGAGACCATTCTGGAAATAGATTTAGGAGCGCTGGCACATAACTACCGGTTTATGCGTTCCAAAATAAAAGAAGGAGTGAAAATGATGGGAGTGGTAAAGGCTTATGGCTACGGGAGCGAATCTCTAGAAATAGCAAAAAAACTCAGTGAACTGGGAATTGATTATCTGGCAGTGGCATATACCCACGAAGGGATTACCCTTAGAAAAGCAGGTATAGAAAAACCCATTCTGGTGTTGCACCCGCAATCCATCAATTTTGAAGCTATAATCGAAAACTGCCTCGAACCTAATCTTTACAGTCAGTTTGTACTTCGGGAATTTATCAAATCGGCTGAAGATCTCAACCAGAAAAATTATCCTGTTCACATAAAGTTGAATACAGGACTGAACCGGCTAGGATTCGATCCAGATGAAATTTCTTCTCTCCTCGAAAAAATTCAGCAAACAGATGCGGTAAAGGTAAAAGGCATTTTTTCGCACCTGGCGGCAAGTGAAGACTGGAGAGAAAGAGAATTCACCTTAAAACAAATAAACAGCTACAGGGAAATGGCAGCCAGGCTCATAGAAGGTCTGCGTTACTCGCCGATTCTTCATTTATGTAATACCTCGGGAATTTTTAATTACCCCGAAGCCGCTTTCGATATGGTGCGCACCGGAATCGGCCTGTATGGT
Source organism: Gillisia sp. (assembly GCA_049694135.1). Taxonomy (GTDB): domain Bacteria; phylum Bacteroidota; class Bacteroidia; order Flavobacteriales; family Flavobacteriaceae; genus Gillisia. Next base: position 5,119 of record JBAVQO010000098.1, read on the forward strand.
TTCGGAAATGATGAAGGGCTGGATAAACAACTAAAACCTATCGGAACTCTAAAAACCATTATTTCCCAAATTCATCATTTAGAGAAAGGAGATTCGGTGGGGTATAATCGCGCTTTTATTGCTTCAGAAAAAACCACGACCGCGACTCTTCCCATTGGGCACGCCGATGGCATTAACCGGCAGTATGGAAATGGAAAAGCAGGAGTCCTGATAAATGGCAAATATGCGCCTATCATTGGAAATGTTTGTATGGATATGCTGATGGTAAATATCAATGGAATTGAATGTAAAGAAGGCGATGAAGTAATTATTTTTGGCGGTCCCCAACATGCCACCGATTTTGCTGCAAAAGGAAATACGATTTCCTACGAACTCATTACCGGGATTTCGCAACGGGTTGAAAGACATATTATTCAGGAATAATTTCTATCTTGGAAGTTCAAAACCAACAAAATTAAATTCTATGGCATTTTTCAGTGATTTTAAAGCCTTTTTATTTAAAAAGGATATCGTAATGCTGGCTACAGCAGTCGTAATAGGTGCGGCCTTTAATAAAATTGTGGCCTCGGTAGTTGCCGATGTAATTATGCCACTTATCGGGTTGATTACCGGAGGTATAGACTTTTCGCAAAAGTTTATTTCGCTTGATGGCAATCATTATGATACGCTCGAAGCAGCAACAAAAGCAAATGCCGCGGTTATTACCTACGGCAATCTTATTCAGGCTATCATTTATTTCATAATTGTGGGACTATTTATATTTTTAGTACTTCGCTCCTACGAAAAAACCAAAAAGAAAGAAGAAGAGGCTGCTCCCGCTCCAAAAGGACCTACCCAGGAAGAGTTGCTTGTGGAAATTAGAGACGAATTGAAAAAACAGAATTCCTGATATTATATTCGATTTAAAAAAAGCGCGTTTTTCACCGCTTCATTACATATTTTTAATTTTAAACCTCCGCCAGACGGAGGTTCTTTTTTAACAAAAATCACAATTGCGTTCCAAATGTAACTTTCCGGCTAATTTCCTGATGCTTTAGGTTTTAAATTTATGTTTGTATGATACCTTTGCAATCTTACCTCCATCTTTTTTGAAAGGAGGTAAAGGCAATTTTTTAACCCACCCCCGGCTAATAAAAGCCCGGGATTATAGATTATTTTTATGAGAATAGCAGTAGTAGGTGCCACAGGAATGGTTGGCAGGGTACTTTTAAGAGTATTGGAAGAAAGAAATATTCCAGTCACAGAGTTGTATCCCGTCGCCTCACAAAAATCTGTAGGAACAGAAATAACATTTAAGAATAAACAGTATAAAGTTATTGGTTTGGCAGAAGCCGTAGAATTAAAACCCGATTTGGCATTGTTTTCTGCCGGGGGCGACACTTCGTTGGAATGGGCTCCAAAATTTGCGGAAGCAGGAACCACAGTTATCGACAATTCTTCTGCCTGGAGAATGGATCCATCTAAAAAACTGGTAGTACCCGAAATTAACGGGAACGTAATCTCTTCCGAAGATAAAATTATTGCCAATCCCAACTGTTCCACAATTCAGCTGGTAATGGCTTTAAAACCGCTGCACGATTTATATAAAATAAAAAGGGTAGTGATATCTACTTATCAATCCATTACCGGAACCGGCGTTAAAGCCGTACGCCAGCTGGAAAATGAATATAAAAATGAAAATGGCGAGATGGCTTATCCTTATCCTATCCACAAAAATGCCATTCCTCATTGCGATGTTTTTCTGGATAACGGCTATACCAAAGAAGAGATGAAACTGGTAAACGAGACCAAAAAGATCCTTCAGGATGATACCGTTAATGTTTCAGCCACTGCCATTCGTATCCCGGTAGTAGGCGGCCACAGCGAATCGGTAAACATAGAATTTGAAAAAGACTTCGACGATAATGAAGTTCGGCGTGCACTTAACGACTTTCCCGGAGTCGTGGTTCAGGATAATCCCGCCGTAAATACTTATCCTATGCCGATATATGCCGAAGGAAAAGATGATGTTTTTGTAGGGCGTATTCGCCGGGATTATTCTCAGCCCAACACCTTAAATATGTGGATCGTCTCAGATAACCTTAGAAAGGGAGCGGCCACCAATGCGGTGCAAATCGCAGAGTACCTGATAAAAAATGAACTGGTTTAACTTTTTTCATTTAAAAATCGGGTAAAAACTGTAAATTACAACTGAAATCTAATTTTTTAGAAAAGTTGTAATTATGAAAAAACTAATCACAGAAATTATAGCAGCAGGGATCTTGATTCCTGCTGCCGTTTTTTCACAAAATCAGGAGAATTCCAATTTGAAATATCCAGAGACAAAAACCGTAGACACTGTCACCGATTATTTTGGTGTAAAAGTAAAGGATCCTTATCGCTGGCTGGAAAACGACCGCAGCAAGGAAACCGAAGACTGGGTACAAGCCGAAAACAAGGTTACTTACAATTATCTCGATAAAATCCCATATCGGGAGCAGCTTAATAAGCGGCTTTCGCAATTATGGAATTATGAAAAGTTGGGAGCTCCCCACAAAGAAGGAGACTACTTCTATTTTTCAAAAAATAACGGCCTGCAGGATCAATACGTGATCTATAGAAAAAAGAGCAAAGATGGGGATGCAGAACTGTTTTTGGATCCAAATAAATTTAGTGAAGACGGCACTACTTCGCTAAGCGATTTGAGCTTTTCAGAAAATGGAAAACTCGCCGCTTACAGTATTTCTGAAGGGGGAAGCGACTGGCGAAAAGTGATTGTTATAAACGCAGAGAACCGTGAAAAGATTGAGGATACGCTTCAGAATATAAAATTCAGCGGAATTTCCTGGAAAGGCAACGATGGTTTTTATTATTCAAGCTATGCCAAACCCGAGGGCAACAGGCTTTCGGCAAAAACAGATCAGCACCGGTTGTTTTATCATAAACTTGGCACTCCGCAGTCTGATGATCAATTGATTTATGGTGGAACACCTGAACAAAAACACCGATATGTTGGCGGATATGTAAGTGAAGACAACCATTACCTGTATATCTCGGCCAGAAATTCAACTTCCGGCGGCGAGCTTTATTTAATGGATCTTACTCAGGAAAACCCGGAACTTACCACTATTATTGGCAATGATAAAACCGATACCTATGTGCTGGATAACAGGGGCAGTAAACTCTATATTGTTACAAACCTGAATGCGCCTAACCAAAAAATAGTAACTGTAGATGCTTCCAATCCTTCGCCGGAAAATTGGAAAGATTTTATTCCTGAAACCGAAAATGTATTAAGCCCTTCCACAGGTGACGGTTACATTTTCGCAAATTATATGAAAGATGCTGTTTCGCAAATTAAACAATACGACTACGACGGGAAATTCATTCGCGACGTGGATTTACCAGGAGTGGGTTCAGTCGGAGGTTTTAGCGGGAAAAAAGATACCGATCCGCTCTATTATTCCTTTACCAATTATGTAACTCCTGGCACTATTTACAGCTACGACCCGGCTACGGGAAAATCTGAATTGTACAATAAACCGGATATCGATTTTAATCCTTCAGATTACGAGAGCAAGCAGGTTTTTTATACTTCAAAAGACGGCACTAAAATTCCTATGATCATCACCTATAAAAAAGGAATAAAACTGGACGGTAAAAACCCCACTATGCTTTATGGTTACGGCGGGTTTAATATCAGCCTTACTCCTTCTTTCAGCATTACCAATGTGGTTTGGATGGAGCAAGGCGGAATTTATGCCGTTCCCAATTTACGGGGTGGCGGTGAATACGGAAGGAAATGGCACGATGCGGGAATTAAAATGAAGAAACAGAACGTTTTTGACGACTTTATCGCCGCGGCAGAATACCTCATCAAAAACAATTATACTTCTAAAGATTATCTTGCCATTCGCGGTGGATCTAACGGCGGACTTTTAGTGGGAGCCACCATGACACAGCGTCCCGATTTAATGAAGGTTGCTTTGCCCGCGGTGGGAGTTATGGACATGCTTAGATATAACAAATTTACTGCCGGAGCAGGTTGGGCCTACGATTACGGCACCGCCGAAGACAGTAAGGAAATGTTTGAATATTTATATCACTATTCCCCTGTACATAATGTGAAGGAAGGTGTTCATTATCCTGCCACCTTGATTACCACGGGAGATCACGATGACAGGGTTGTTCCGGCGCATTCCTTCAAGTTTGCTGCCCAATTACAGACTAAACAGGGCGGTGATGCTCCTGTTTTAATCCGAATCGAAACCAAAGCAGGGCACGGGGCAGGCAAGCCTACAGCAATGATAATCGATGAATATGCCGATCTTTTTGCTTTCACTTTTTACAATATGGGTTTTAAGGAACTTCCTCAAAAAGAAGAACTAAAAGAAAAAATTAAAGGTTGATTTTATAAAAAGTGGCTTTGATATTCCACAACGTCAAGTTGAATTTATTTCAGCTTCTTTAAAAAGAAAGACGGGAAATCAAAGCCGCTTTTCCATTTTTTAAACTCTTCATAATTTCTTATTTTTCTCTCAAACGTTTTTTAAATGCTAAAACTTAAAAATGTTTCTTTTGCCTATGATAAGGAACCGGTATTAAAAAACCTCAGTTTTAAAGTTGAAAAAGGGAAAAATATCTCCGTTATTGGCGAAAGTGGCTGCGGGAAAAGCACCCTTTTAAAAGTTATTTACGGCTTGCTTCAACCCACAGGTTCCATTACTTGGAAAGAACAAAAAATGTTGGGCCCCGATTTTAATTTGGTGCCCGGAGAACCTTTTATAAAATAC
>JBAVQO010000099.1:0-4934 GCA_049694135.1 Gillisia sp.
TTCCAGGTTATGGTGGGAATAGGAACTCTGCTAATGCTTTCGGGAATTCTGTATTTATTGAGCCTAAAATGGACGCATTGGAGAAAGAAAAAACTATTTTGGCAGTTTTTTACGGTTCTTACTCCGCTGGGATTTATAGCTTTAGAAGCAGGCTGGGTGGTTACTGAAGTAGGAAGGCAGCCCTGGATTATTTATAAAATAATGAAGACCAGTGAAGCAGTAACTCCTATGCCGGGAATGAACTTTAGCTTTTATATGTACGTTATGGTTTATCTGCTTTTAGGAATAACCATTACCTGGCTAATGTGGCGCCAAATAAAGGTGCTGAATTCATCAAAAGATGCCATATGATTTATGTAGTGCTTTTCTTTTTGGTTTTTTCGCTTTTCCTGTATGTTTTGCTGGGAGGAGCCGATTTTGGTGCCGGGATAGTGGAACTTTTTTCATCAAAAAAAAATAAAGAGATCACCCGAAATACCGTTTATCGGGTGATGGGCCCCATTTGGGAAGCTAACCATATATGGCTTATCATCCTTATTGTTATTCTGTGGATTGCATTTCCTGCTTATTACAACGTACTAATTGTTTATTTGCACATCCCTGTCACTCTTATTTTAATGGGAATCACTATGCGCGGCGTAGCTTTTATTTTTAGACATTACGACGCAGTTGTAGGAAAATCACAACTTTTTTATAACTGGATGTTTAGAATCTCCAGTCTTATAACTCCCATTTTTCTGGGTATGGCTTTTGGTGCGCTAACCGGCGGAAAAATCATGCTTTCCCAGAAATATGTGACACATTCATTTGGAGAATTGTTTGTGCTCCCCTGGTTAAATCTATTCAGTTTTTTACTTGGTCTGTTTTATGCCGCTTTGTGCGCTTTTTTGGCATCTACTTTATTGATTGGGGAAAGTATTGGAGATTCCAGAAAAATGTACAGCCGCAAATCCATTCAGTTTACCATTGTGCTGGTTTTACTGGGGCTGCTTCTGCTGCTTTATGGTTATTTTAACCACATAGCTTTTGTGGTGGACTTTCTTCACAATCCATTTTCTCTTGCAGCAGTCGTTCTTTCCGGAATTCTGTTGATACCTCTGTGGAAGACCATAAAAAAGGAAAACAGGGTATTAAGCCGTCTTTTTGCCGGGCTGCAGGTAGTTTTAATATTGTTTGCGGCCTTTTATGCACATTTTCCTTATTTGATTATCACTTCTTCTGAAGAAATAAATCTTTTAAAAGACGTAGCACCTCCTTCGGTCATAAATTCTTTGGGAGTAACATTGATTATTGGAGGAGCGGTGATTCTGCCCGGTCTTTTCCATTTGATGAAATCCTTTAAAATGATTAAGACTTTTGAATAATATATTCACTCTTTTCAATCCTTATTAAATGAAATTTAAAGCTCTTGGTAAAATCCCTTCAGAAGAACAGGTTAAAGTTATAGAACAATCGCAGCATTATATTCGCGGAAGTTTCATGAATATGGAACCTACCTCTTTAAATCCCGAAAACGCTTCTTTCTTCAAGATTCTCAAACACTGGCTAAACAAACCCTCCAATACTAAACCTCCCCGGGAATTACCCTTTTTTAAGACAGAAATAAAACTCCTAAAGGCAGAAAAACCTGTCGTTGTCTGGTTCGGGCATTCTTCTTACTTTCTGCAGATCAGGAATTATAAAATTCTGGTAGATCCTGTTTTTAGCGGGAATGCAGCTCCTGTTAATTTTTTTGCCAAAGCTTTTCCGGGTGCTGACACTTATGAAGCTGAAGATTTTTCTGATATAGATTTACTTGTTTTAACACACGATCATTACGATCACCTGGATTACGAAACCATCAGTAAAATTCATCCGAAAGTCCCCAAAATTATTACTTCACTTGGAGTGTCTTCACATTTAAAATACTGGGGAGTAGATCCTTCAAAAATAACTGAATTAGACTGGTGGCAGGAAAAACAAATTTCCGAAAAGGTTAAAATAACCGCTACTCCTTCCCGTCATTTCTCCGGCCGTGGCCTTAACCGATTAAAAACCTTCTGGAGTTCATTTGTATTGGAAATACAGGATTTTAAATTCTTTTTAGGAGGAGATTCGGGTTACGATCATCAGTTCCAGGAAATAGGAGAGCATTTTGGAGGTTTCGACATGGCTTTTTTAGAGTGCGGACAATACGGGAAATATTGGCCCAACATTCATATGTTTCCCGAACAAACTGTGAGAGCCGCCGCCGATTTAAAGGCGGAGCTCCTCTTTCCTGTACACTGGGCAAAATTTCAACTTTCTACCCATCCCTGGAATGACCCTATTAAAAGAATGGTTACAGAAGCAGAAAAAAGGAAGATTCGCTATGTTTCTCCCAAAATTGGTGAACCTTTTGTTTTAGGAGAAGATTTTCAGCAGGAAGAATGGTGGAATTTATAATTAGATAACATTGTAGTAACACTAAAGACGGGAGGTTAGCGTTTCTTGTACACTCGTGGCATCGTTTTTGCAAATTTATACATGTTAATCACTAATTATAAAAATCATTCATTATGAAAAAAATAATTTTAAGTTCCATTTTACTGTTATCTGTTTTTTTTGTGAACGCCCAGGAATGGAAAACCGATATTTCGAATGCCGAAAAGGAAGCGGCAAAAGGAGATAAACCAATTATCCTTGTATTTGAAGGATCCGACTGGTGTGCTCCCTGTATAAAACTTCAAAAACAGGTTTGGGATACTCCTACTTTTCAGGAATATGCTAAAGACCATTTTGTAATGTTAAAAGCAGATTTTCCACGAAAAAGTAAAAATTCACTCCCTGAAGATCAAAAGGAAAAAAATTCTGAATTAGCTGCGAAATATAATCCGCAAGGATATTTTCCTCTCGTGGTAATTCTCGATAAAAATGGAAAAGTTCTGGGAAAAACCGGTTATAAAAATATCGATGCCGATAAGTATATCACGCTGTTGAACTCTTTCAAGAGCTAAACCATTGCAAATATTGACAAACATTTAATAATTTCATCCTTAATAAGTACCTTAAAAAATGTACTTTTAAGGATGAAATTTCTTTTTAAAGCGATTTCTAAAAAAATTATAAGTAATGAAAAAAAGAATTTTAATAGGATGTTTGGTTATGGGAGTTCTAAGCTCCTGTACAGCTGTTAAAGAATACGAAAAGGTAAATCTAAATGATCCGGACATGGTTCTGGCTTCGAAGAAAGTGGACCGTTTCGAAAATAATTTTCATTCCTATCGGGAAGCGGCTTCGGGCGCCAACGGAGGTAAAACCGGTGGCGGTTGCGGGTGTAACTAATTCAATCACCAAAGTATGAAGGATGCTTTTTTTGAGGATCAACTATTTAACGATCTGGATTTTACTGCCGGGGTTTTAGATAAAGGAGAATACGATCACTGCGAATTTAAATCCTGCAACTTTAAAGAAACCGATCTTGCAAATTACAGGTTTAGAGAATGCCTTTTTGAAGATTGCGATTTAAGCCTGGTACAGATGGTTCATACTATTTTCAATAACGTAGAATTTGTGGATTGCAAATTGATAGGAGCAAAATTTCATGAAGTAGATCCTTTTCTTCTTTCTCTAAGTTTCCGAAACAGCAATCTCGAATTCGCTTCCTTTTACAAACTCCGGCTTAAAAACACGCATTTTAAAATGTGCAACCTTCGCGAAGCCGACTTTACCCAGGCAGATCTCACGGCAGCTGTTTTCCATGACTGCGACCTAATGGCTGCTGTTTTTGAAAACTCTGTTTTGTACAAAGCCGATTTTCGCACTTCTACAAATTATACCATCGATCCGGAAATAAATCAGCTTAAAAAAGCTAGATTTTCGTTAGATCAGTTACCCGGATTGCTAAGAAAATACGATATTGAGGTCGATTAGAACTTCAATAGATGGATTACGCTTCAGATAAGATTATTAACGGTTACCGGCATATTAAGTATTCTTCTGAAACCTTTTCAGAAAAAAAGATGCTGGAAAAAAGTAAGGAATTTTACAATTGGGCTGATAGCCGGCGCTCTGTTCGAGAATTTTCGTCAAAACCCGTTTCCAAAGAAGTTATTGAGAACATTATAAAAACCGCTTCTACGGCGCCTTCAGGGGCTCACAAACAACCCTGGATATTTTGTGCCGTTTCTAATAAAAATTTGAAATCAAGAATTAAAATTGCTGCCGAAAAAGAGGAAAAGGAGAACTATGAAACGCGAATGAGTGAGCGCTGGAAAGAGGAATTACGCTCCCTTGGTACCGATGAACATAAGCCTTTCCTGGAAACCGCACCCTGGCTGATCGTAGTTTTTAAAAAAGCTTATGAGTTGGATGCTTGCGGCGAAAAGCAAAATAATTATTACGTAAACGAATCGGTGGGAATTGCCTGCGGATTTCTTATAGCCGCCATTCACAATGCAGGCCTGGCAACACTTACCCATACCCCCAGCCCTATGAACTTTTTAACCGAAGCTTTGGAGAGACCCTCCAATGAACGCGCGTATTTATTGTTACCTGTGGGGTATGCTGCAGATCCTGTGTATGTACCCGGGCTGCACCGAAAGTCTCTGGATGAAATAAGTGAATTCTACGAATGATTTTCCGCCTTCCACGGTTCAAACAATAAATTTACATTCGGGTCAATTTCTATATTTTGCAATGATTTTTGAAGATCTATATTATACGTTTCTTTTTTCCTGGTTATCTGAAAAGTCTTTATTTCTGAAGAACCATCAGTATATTTCAGTTTTATTTCTACCGGAAAATGAAATAAATTCTCCTGAATTTGATCTATACTAAGCTGAAGGTGATTTTTACTAATTTCTTTCTCAATTTTTAAAATAGGCTGGCCATATTGCAAGGTCCATTCCTGAAAAAATTGATTGAGATCTTCGCCTGAAACCTTTTCAAAAACCTCTTTTAAATCGGAAGAGGAC
>JBAVQO010000100.1:0-1546 GCA_049694135.1 Gillisia sp.
ACTGTGTTTCGAAATCCCAGGCCTGATGTCTTTCCATCTGTTCAAAGGCTTTCTGATAAGCCTCGGCATCGTCGGGATTATGAAGCGCTTTTTCGTAGCGTTCTATAACTTTTAAGATTTCATTATCTGAGGCGAAAATGGTTTCTTCGACAGTCAATTCCGGGTTCAGGTCCGGTTCCTGGGCCAGGAAAGCGGGAGTAATGTCTTTTCTGTAAACAACATTTCCTTCATCGGGAGTATCGGTGCCGGCAAGAATATGAAGCAAGGTGGTTTTTCCGGTGCCATTTTTGGCTACAAAGCCCACTTTTTGGCCTTCATTTATTCCGAAGGAGATATTAGAGAAAAGCTCCACTTCTCCATAAGATTTCGCGATATTTTCGACAGATAAGTAATTCACACAGTTATTTTTTGCAAAAATAGATAGAATTTACTGAGTAAAAAGCAGTTTAGTTTTATTATTAGCCTACAACAACTATATTTGTTCGTGTCGGCAGGAAAGTTTAAAATAGAAATACAGTAACATTTCTTTTAAAATAGCCTGGCCGGCGAAATTTTACCTAAAGGTACTATAGAATATTCTTCTATGAAATATAAGCTGCCCTTGTGTCTTTTGGTTGTAATTTTAAGTTTTACAGCCTGTGTTCCTACCAAGAAACTAAAGTATTTGCAGGAAACCGAAAATTCTGCGGATAGCATTATTGCCATTCAGCGTTTGCATAAGCCTTATAGAGTGCAGGTAAACGATCTGCTAAGCATCCGCGTAAAGGCCCTGGATCAGGAAGTAGTGGGGATGTTCAATCCGATAGGCGAACAGGCATCGACTGCCACGGGCGAAGAAGGTCTGTACAACAACGGGTTTCGGGTAGATGAACACGGAAATATCAGGATTCCCCTTTTGGGAGAGGTAACTGTTTTAGGTTATACCGTAGAAGAAGTGCGGAAACTTATAGAAAAAGAATTGCTTTCAAACTATTTCAAAGATGAAGCCAATCTCTTTGTTACGGTGCAGTTGGCTGGAATACGTTATACCACCTTAGGCGAAATTGGTTCCGGAAGTCAGGTGATTTACAAGGACCAGGTCACTATTATGGAAGCGATTGCAAATGCCGGTGGAATAAGCGATATGGGAGACCGCACCAAGGTGCGAATTATAAGACAGACCCCGGCCGGTGAAAAGATACATACCATAGATCTTACAAAAATTAGCGCTACCCAAAGCCCCTATTACTATATACAACCTAACGATCTTATTCTTGTAAATCCTTTGCCCCAGAAGGCACTCGGGTTCGGGACTACCGGATTAGAAGTTTTTAGAACGGTGGCCAGTCTCTTTACCGTTCTTACTTCTGTAATATTAATAATTACCAGATAGCATGGCAAATGAAGAAGATCATATAAGCGACGTTGGCTCCACCTTCGATTTTAGAGGGTTTGTGCTCAAGATTTTTAGTTATTGGCAGCTGATTGTAGTTTCTGTGGCCATAAGTTTGGGCGTCGCCTATTATAATAATGTCAGAAAATTGCCGGTTTATAGGCTGGGCAACAG
>JBAVQO010000101.1:0-4183 GCA_049694135.1 Gillisia sp.
TCTTTTCAGCTAAAAGGAATGCCGGAGATCAGGCTTCAGATAAAAGATACCCACGCCCCGGATTTAGTGATACTGGGTTCTACTTCGCCAAAATTCGATTTTAATCTGGAGATAAAAATTGAAGAAAAATCCGAAAAATCCAGTTGGGCACAGCTATTTTTCGAAGGGAACTTCAACGCAATGATGGCGATGATGGTAAAATCTCCGCTTCAGAAGTTTATAAACACCCTTAGCGAAAACCTATCAGGAAATTAAAACAGCAATTTCAGTTCTTTTAGATCGAAAGTTCTTATGTGCTCATCTTCCACTTGAACCTTAAGTAAACCGCCGGAAGTTACCCCGCGAATAATCCCCGACAGCAGTTTCCCGTTGGGCAATTCGAAAGTAGAAACCTTGTCTTTTCTAAAAAGCGATTTTTCATAGCTCTGTCGGAGCTGAATTTTTCGATTCTGTACCTGATCCAGATTTGTTTTTATTTTATTCAACAGCAATTCCAGCACTTCTTGAAGTTCAAAATTTCTCCCCGATACGAGTTTCATCGAAGAAGCTTTGGGCAGTTCCGCAAAGGAAATCTGATTGACATTAAGGCCAATTCCTATCACACTTGCTGCTATTTTGCCATTACTCCAAATATTTTCAATAAGGATTCCGCCAATTTTAAAGCCTGCTGACAGAATGTCGTTTGGCCATTTAAGATTCAGGTTTCCTATTTTACATTTTTGAAGTGCCTCCAGAACTCCCAGACCCACGGCCTGGCTCAATAAAAACTGCGAGTCGATTTCGACCACCGGAGCGGGATATACTATACTGAAAGTTAGGTTTTGGCCAGTATTGGATTGCCAGGAAGCACCTCTTTGGCCCCGCCCGGCTGTTTGCTCCTTTACCCAAATACAAACAGCTTCTGAATTTTTATTTGTCTGGTACCAATCCCTGGCGAAGGTATTGGACGATTCGGTGGCATTAACTTTGATTATATTCATGAGAAAAATGGCACGATAAATGGCAGTAAATGTTATGTTAACAAACCCTAAAAAACGCTAAAAAGTAATAACTTTGCGCAAATAAATAAATTTAATGGCAAACAAAGAAGCGAACAACGATCAACTTATAGCTCAAATAATAAAAGGAATAGAAGAAGTTAAAGGAAATGATATTGATATTCTTGACTTAAGGGAAATTGACAATACCGTTTGTGATTATTTTGTTATCTGTAACGGAACTTCGAACACGCAAGTAAACGCCATTGTAAATTCTGTACAAAAAACCGTTAGCAAAGCCTTAAAGGATAAGCCGTGGCATATAGAAGGCAGCGAAAATGCCGAATGGGTTCTTATGGACTACGTTTCGGTAGTTGTACATGTTTTTCAAAAGCATATCCGGGAATATTACGATATTGAAAGTCTATGGGGGGATGCAAAAACCACTTCGATAGAAACAAATTATTAAAAAATTAATTAAGCAAGCATGGCGAAGAAGCAACCAAAATTAGAACCTAAAAAGCCAAAATTTAATGCCTATTGGATTTATGCGGCTATCATTATTATCTTTTTAGGTATTAATTTTTTTGGAGGAGGAGGATTCAATGAACCGACTAAAACCAGTCCGGCTCAGTTTGAAAAATACCTTCAGGACGGCGACGTTAAAAAAGTAGTAATAGTTAATAAAAATCAGGCTCAGGTTTATCTTACTGAAGAAGCAAAGTCGAAACCCGTTCATAAAAAAGCTATAAATAAAGAATTTCTTGATACCGGAGATACTCCGGCGTACAGCTTTGAATTTGGAGACCTTCAGAATTTCGAAAACAAAATTCAAAAGATCAAAAATGAATACAACCTCAATACCGAGGTTACTTACACCACCCAGACGAATGTGTGGGGCGATGTATTTTTAACTCTTTTGCCTTTTATTCTTATTATAGGAATCTGGATCTTTATTATGCGAAAAATGAGTGCCGGCGGTGGTGGCGGTCCCGGAGGACAAATCTTCAATATCGGGAAATCCAAAGCAAAACTTTTCGATCAAAACACCGATGTTAAAACATCCTTTAAAGATGTTGCGGGTCTGGAAGGAGCAAAAGAAGAAGTTCAGGAAATTGTAGATTTCTTGAAACAACCTGAAAAATATACCTCCCTGGGTGGTAAAATTCCTAAAGGCGCGCTATTGGTAGGTCCTCCCGGAACCGGTAAAACCTTACTTGCTAAAGCCGTTGCAGGAGAAGCAAAAGTGCCTTTCTTCTCGCTTTCAGGATCAGATTTCGTGGAAATGTTTGTGGGAGTTGGAGCTTCCAGAGTACGGGATCTCTTTAAACAAGCTAAAGAAAAATCTCCTGCCATCATTTTTATAGATGAAATTGATGCCATTGGACGCGCCAGAGGAAAAAGTAACTTTTCGGGTTCTAATGATGAACGTGAAAACACTCTGAATCAGCTGCTTACAGAAATGGATGGTTTTGGCACCAACACCAATGTAATTGTAATTGCCGCTACGAACCGGGCAGATGTTCTGGACAAGGCTCTTATGCGTGCCGGACGTTTTGACAGACAGATCTATGTAGACTTACCCGATGTAAGAGAACGTAAGGAAATATTCGAAGTTCATTTACGTCCACTAAAAAAAGTAGCAGACGAACTGGATATTGAATTTCTTGCAAAACAAACTCCGGGCTTTTCAGGAGCAGATATCGCCAATGTTTGTAATGAAGCAGCTCTAATCGCTGCCAGAAAAGGAAACAAAGCAGTTGGAAAACAAGACTTTTTGGATGCTGTAGACAGGATTGTAGGCGGTCTCGAAAAGAAAAATAAAATTATTACTCCCGACGAGAAAAAAGCGATTGCTTTTCATGAAGCCGGTCACGCAACTGCCAGCTGGATGCTCGAACATGCAGCGCCTCTTGTAAAAGTCACCATCGTTCCTCGCGGGCAATCTCTTGGAGCTGCCTGGTATTTGCCGGAAGAGCGACTAATTGTACACCCCGAACAGATGCTTGATGAAATGTGTGCTGCCCTCGGAGGTCGCGCTGCAGAAAAAGTGATCTTTAATCGAATCTCGACCGGAGCCCTCAGCGATCTTGAAAAAGTGACTAAACAGGCACGTGCCATGGTTACGATTTACGGACTTAATGATAAACTCGGGAATTTAACCTTTTACGATTCATCAGGACAAAGCGAGTATAACTTCACCAAACCCTACAGCGAAAAAACTTCAGAACTCATAGACGAAGAGATTTCCAAACTTATAGAATCTCAATACCAGCGTGCTATCAAATTGCTTGAAGACAATAGAGATAAACTTACGCAGCTGGCAGAGATTCTTTTAGACAAGGAAGTGATCTTTAAAGATGATCTTCAGAAAATCTTTGGAGATCGACCATTTGAGAAAAAGGAACATGTACCTTTGGTAAGCAAGAAGAGAGACGCCGAAGGAAACGTGGCTGAAGACACCGAAATTGCTGAAGATTCTTCTGTAAATAAATAATTGTGAAAACTAAAGGAAAAAATCTTAATTTGATCTAGTGATAAATTAAGATTTTTTACCTTTGGTACAAAGCAAGTATTTTTTAATCCCTAGTGCCCAATATGAGTCTATTTAGAAAATTCTTAAATCCTAAATCAGACAAAGATCAGGAACCTACAGAAAACGCTGATAGGAGTAAGTATATGCCCGACGTGAAATTACCGACGGACGAACGGTTTATGCTTAATTTTAAAAACAATGGCGGCAAATTCCTTTATTGTGAAAATGATAAGGAAATATTAGAGGCTTTTGATAATATCCTGCTGGAAAATGATTGGTACGAAAACTCCAGTTGTTGCTTCGACAGCAATCTTACTTCAAAATTCAATAATTTTAATCTGGAATATACAAAATCGGGGAATGCGGCCTTTTTCCTTTCAACCTGCGAATACCTGATTGCCAACGACGGCTCTATCTTAATTTCTTCCAACCAGATCAAGGAAAAAAAATTAAACGAATTACCCGCTAATTTTATAATTCTTGCATCCACAAGCCAGTTGGTAGATACTATAGGAGAAGGATTAAGAGGAATAAAATTCAACAACAAAGAAAGAATTCCTTCCAATATTACTACAATAAAGAGTTTTGAAACCCAAAAAGAGGGCGATTTTATGAGTTATGGGAGTAGTACAAAAAACTTATATTTGCTACTACTGGAAGATCTGTAACT
>JBAVQO010000102.1:0-2520 GCA_049694135.1 Gillisia sp.
TTTTGCGAGGCATGAGTAAGCGTGGTGCCTATGTTCATTTCAGAAAAAAGCAGAATGTATAAAAAGATTCCTGCCGTATTTGCCAGAATGCCTATTAAAAACCCTATAAGAATATAAATTTTATTCATTTAATTTCCAGCTGTTTAAGTCCTGAACAAAATGATGTGCGGTGAGATCGAACTGAACCGGAACCACCGAAACAAACCCGTGTGCCAGGGCCCATTCGTCGGTATCTTCACCATCGTCTTCGTTTACAAATTTACCGGTTAACCAATAATAATCGCGCCCCTGCGGATTGGTTCTTTTATCGAATTCTTCAACCCAATACGCTTTTGCCTGTCGGCAAACTTTAATCCCTTTTATTTCCTTTTCTTTAATATTAGGCATATTTACGTTTAAAACCACTCCTTTTGGCAATCCATTTTTTAAGACCCGCTCGGTAATTTTCTTTACATATTTTTTAATCGGATTAAAATCGGCTTCCAGGGAATAATCCGTCAGGGAAAAACCGATGGCGGGAATTCCTTCTATTCCTGCTTCCACGGCAGCGCTCATAGTTCCGCTGTAAATAACATTTATGGAAGAATTAGAACCATGATTAATTCCGCTTACGCAAAGATCGGGTTTGCGATGCAGGATTTCCTGAGTAGCGATCTTTACACAATCTGCTGGCGTTCCCGAACAGCGAAATTCTTTATGAACGGCGGTTTCTTCAAGGGTGACTGCATCACAAAAGAGAGTATCACTAATGGTAATGGCATGTCCCATTGCACTTTGAGGGCTGTCGGGGGCTACCACCACCACGTCTCCAAGACTCTTCATTACCTCAATTAAAGCCCTTATTCCGGGAGCTGTTATTCCATCATCATTTGTAACCAGGATCAAAGGTTTTTTTGAAGACATACTTTCTTATATTTTAGCACGGCTAAATTAATAATTTCCCAAGGAAACCTTATCTTAGGCGTCTAGTAAATTATTTTGCATAAAAAGGCGTATTGGCATAATTTTTTATGCATTCAGATTGATTCAAATAATGAAATTATTGCTATTTATGAAAAGGAATTATAAAATTTTGCTGTTGGTGCTGCTTATGGCAGTGGCCTCGTGCAGTTTTACCACCAAAAAACCACAGGACCCAGATAAAGATAAACTTCTATTGGATCTTATTACATACGTGCTTGAACACGGGCATTATGATGCCAGAACCATAGATGATAAATTTTCGGAACAGGTCTATAAAGATTACCTGGATGCGCTGGATCCTTTAAAAAGATTTTTCTACAAAAAAGATATCGAAGAGTTTTCGGCATATAAAGATAAAATAGACGACGAGATAAAGAACAAGGATCTTAGTTTTTTCAATCTTACCTATAACCGTCTTCAGGAAAGAATGAAAGAAGTACAGGATATGTATCCTAAACTACTTTCCCAGCCTTTCGATTTTTCTGAACAGGAAGAAATAAATACCGATTATGATAAAATCGATTATGTAAATTCTAAAGAAGAACTTGAGGAACGTTGGAGAAAACAGCTGAAATTTTCTACCCTGGGAACTTATTTCGATAAAAAAGAAGATCAAAATTCGGTTGCTGAGTCCAAGGTAAATGCCGATGCAGAAAATCATAAGCCGGAACTGGACAACAATCAAACAGGTTCGGCGGCAAAAGATACTACTGCTGTGAAACCCGCTACAAAACTCTCAGATACCGAACTTGAGAAGGAAGCACGGGAAGCCACACAAAAAACCATGAACGAATACTTCGATATAAGTAAAGATCTTGAAAAAAAGGATTATTTCACCGTATTTATAAATTCTATAGTTGAAGAATTTGATCCTCATACCTTTTATTTCGCTCCCCAGGATAAAGACCGATTCGATATTGAAATGTCTGGAAAACTGGAAGGAATAGGGGCAAGACTTCAGAAAAAAAGCGACGATATCACCATTATTGAAGTGATTTCCGGCGGTCCTGCCTGGTTAAATGGAAAGCTGAGCGAGGGAGATGTAATTCTTAAAGTGAAGCAGGAAGATGAGAA
Source organism: Gillisia sp. (assembly GCA_049694135.1). Lineage (GTDB taxonomy): Bacteria > Bacteroidota > Bacteroidia > Flavobacteriales > Flavobacteriaceae > Gillisia. Next base: position 2,038 of record JBAVQO010000102.1, read on the forward strand.
AAATCCGGTGAGCGTTGTGGGAATGCGGCTGGACGATGCGGTAAATCTGATTAAAGGCCCAAAAGGCACAAAAGTTACCCTTACTGTTCGAAAAAAAGCGATGGGAAATATCGAAGATATCACCATTACCCGCGATGTGGTAGAACTGGAAGAAACGTATGCGAAATCTGCTACCGTTAAAAAAGACGGTAAAACCTTCGGAATTATTAATTTACCCAAGTTTTATTTCGATATGGATAATTATTCCAGTAGAAATGCTGCTTCCGATGTTAAAAAAGAGATCGACCGCCTTAAAAAACAAGGTGCTCAGGGACTGGTTCTGGATCTTCGAAACAATGGCGGAGGTTCTTTAAAAACCGTGGTAGACATTGCCGGTTTATTTATAGATAAAGGTCCGATCGTACAGGTGCGTTCCAAACAGGACGGTAAAGAGGTGCTTGAAGATAAAGATCCTTCTATAGAATGGGATGGCCCTCTGGTAAT
>JBAVQO010000103.1:0-2232 GCA_049694135.1 Gillisia sp.
TACTTCGAGCGTCACCAAAGGTTCTTCTTTTTCGAGGCGATATTTATTGTTTCCCACAATAATATCGGTTCCGCTGTCGATCCTTGCCTGTTTTTTTGCTGCGGCTTCTTCAATACGAAGTTTTGGAATCCCGGCTTCAATAGCCTTGGTCATTCCTCCTAATTCTTCTACTTCTTCAATAAGTTTCCAGGCTTTTTGCGCAATTTCTTCAGTAAGACTTTCCACGTAATAACTTCCCGCCCATGGATCTACGGTTTTGGTGATTTGGGTTTCTTGTTGAAGGTATAACTGGGTGTTCCTGGCAATTCTTGCCGAAAAATCTGTCGGCAAAGCGATGGCTTCATCCAAAGCGTTGGTGTGCAAACTCTGGGTGCCGCCAAAAGCTGCAGCTGCAGCTTCAATACAGGTACGGGCCACATTATTAAAAGGATCCTGCTCCGTTAAACTCCATCCGCTGGTTTGGGAATGGGTTCGCAACGCCAGGGATTTTTCATTTTTCGGGTTGAATTGTTTTACAATTTTTGCCCATAACATTCGTGCGGCGCGCATCTTCGCAATTTCCATAAAATGATTCATTCCGATGGCCCAAAAAAATGAAAGTCGTGGTGCAAAACTATCGATATCCATTCCGGCATCCAATCCCTTCCGAATATATTCAAGTCCGTCGGCCAGTGTATAGGCCAGTTCAATATCACACGTGGCGCCCGCTTCCTGCATATGATATCCGGAAATGCTTATGCTGTTGAATTTTGGCATTTTTCGGGAAGTATATTCAAAAATATCTGAGATGATCTTCATTGAGGGAGCAGGAGGGTAGATGTAGGTGTTTCGAACCATAAACTCCTTTAAAATATCATTTTGAATAGTTCCCGAAAGTTGATCGGGCTTCACACCCTGTTCTTCGGCAGCCACGATATAAAAAGCCATTATAGGAAGAACAGCTCCATTCATGGTCATAGAGACAGACATTTTGTCGAGCGGAATCTGGTCGAAAAGAATTTTCATGTCTTCTACCGAATCTATGGCTACTCCCGCTTTTCCAACGTCTCCAACTACCCGTTCGTGGTCGCTGTCGTACCCCCGATGAGTAGGAAGATCGAAAGCGACAGAAAGCCCTTTTTGTCCGGCGGCAAGATTTCTTCTGTAAAAAGCATTGCTTTCCTCGGCGGTAGAAAATCCGGCATATTGCCTGATAGTCCAGGGGCGGCTAACATACATGGTGCTGTAAGGGCCACGAAGATAAGGAGGAATTCCGGCGGCAAATTTTAGATGTTCGGCGTTCTCTACATCTTTTTTGTTATAAATCTGTTTCAGTTTAATGCCTTCTGAAGTCCTGAACTTTTTTGGCTCTTCTGAAAACTCTTTTGACTGAAAAGAGTCTTTTAATGTAATATTTTGAAGATTCTTTCTACTCATTTCCCGTCGTATTTTCCTCTTTTTCCAGTCTTAGTTTCTCCTTCTTTTCGGCCAATCTCTTTTCCAGGATTGGCTGAAGTAGCGTTTTACGCGGATTCATTTTCAGAAATGGATACAGTTCCAGATCATCTTTCATTTTATCCTGTGGATTTTCATATTTATTGGTTCCAATCAGAACGATTTTCCCTTCATCGAATAGCTGTTGTTCCTTTTCTGCACTTTCCTGAATTTTCTTCTGAATAATTCCTTCTTTTAGCTGCTTCAAAAATCCTCCTCCCCTTTCAATTTCCTTAAAGATATCCAGCGCTTTTGAAGCGAGTTGAGAAGTAAGTGTTTCAATGTAATAAGCACCTTCTGCCCCGTTGGAAACTTTATTGAAATAGCTTTCATTTTTAAGAATTAAAAGCTGATTTCTGGCAATTCTGTCTCCAAACTCATTATTTTTCTGATAAATGGCATCGTAAGGAAGGTTGTAAATTTCATCTGCGCCTCCTAAAATCGCGCTCATACTTTGGGTGGTGGTGCGAAGCAAATTCACATTATAATCGTACAAAGTCTTGTCGCGCCTGGTGGGAACAGCAATAATTTTGCAGGTTTCGGGCAAATCATATTCGGAAGCCAGAGAAGCATATAAAAGGCGAAGGGCTCTTATTTTAGCCATCTCGAAGAAATAATTCGATCCGATCGCCACTCTGAACAGAATTTCCTGATTTTTTAACTGCTCTCCGAAATGATTGAGATATTCATTTACATGCGCCAAAGAGTACGCCAGTTCCTGCGGAATAGTGGCTCCGGCGTTCTGATAAAGACTGGCAT
>JBAVQO010000104.1:0-2877 GCA_049694135.1 Gillisia sp.
CTTTCATTAAGAAGGCATCTGCATATCGAAAGATTACGGTATGTTGGGTAAAAGCTCCATTTTCAGGATGCCATTTTATAGGCCGGATTCCTGTGTCTTCGTTATTTCCTAACAATCCTGGAAAATCTCTGGTGAAAAACAGAGGATTCCCCACTCTATCAGTCATTGGTGTACCGGTTTCATCGTACTGTTGTGCTATAAGGAAACCGTATCCAATGCCGTAATGTGAACCGTCGGTAGGAACAAAGCCTCTACTTTCTTCCTGGCCTGAACCGGGTTCGTTAATTTCCGGATCTCCTTCAAAAAGATCATAAAATTCGGCTAAAGTTGAAAAACCGTTCCAACCACCTCCGGTGTTATCGGGAGTGTTTTGCTTGTAGTGTAATGCACTCCAAATTTTAGAACCCACATCAGATTTCGTAAAGAATATGGTTTCTGAATCTACACTTTCTTTAAAAATATCGAAATAACCTTCCTGAAGAGCATATCCATCTGCTTTTATGGCATCTACAAGTTCAATAACCTTGTTCATGTCTTCTGCTGCCGGGCTATCGTTACCAAGGAAAATATGTTTGTTGAGATAAGCTCTGGCCATTAAAAAACGAACAGCATCTTTAGTAGGTTTGTTTAAATCTGCACTAGGACCGCTGGAAGGAAGAACCGCTAAAGCATCATTTAAATCCTGCATTACAAAATCTAATGCTTCAGAGCGGGACATTACTTCTGGGTTAACATCTCCTCCTTCATCTGGAGTACGGAAAGGCACCTGTCCAAATAAATCAAGGATTTGGTACATACAATAGGCTCTAATGAATTTAGCTTCAGCTTTCTGTTCGTCGGTAGGACTACTTCTATCGTCAATAATGGCAGTAGCATTATAAATCATTTGGTTAAAAGCATTCCAGGTGTTTTTAATAAACTTGTGGTTTGCATCCCAGGTGTGAGATTCCAAAGTACGCCAAACCCCGTTATCTCCCCAGTCGGTACCTCTGGTAGGAACCAAAAGTTCATTTGTGGTTACCTCGGTAAGAGCATACAGGTTTTCCTGAGTTGCAATCTGACCATTAAGGCTGTTATACAAATTGGTTAAACTTCCCGCAGGATCTACCCCTGTAAATTCTCCTGTCTGATTCTTAAAAACAGAATCAGTTTGTTCAATTTCAAGGTTTGTACACCCTAATGATCCCACCAGGAGCGTGCACATTAAAATTTTATATATTTCTTTAGTTTTCATAATACTGTTTTTAAAACGTTGCATTTAAGCCTAATGTAATTGAAGTCGCTCTTGGATATGAGGTATAATCTATTCCAAGGGAAGGTATATCATTTAAGGATTTCGGAACGTTTACTTCAGGATCAAGGCCGGAATAACCGGTTATAACAAAAAGATTCTGACCGGTTAAAGACAATCTGAGTGACTTTAAAAATGATTCCTCATTAATATTAAAGTTGTAACCTAAAGTAGCATTTTGTAATCTCACAAAATCGCCTTTTTCTAAGAACCTTGTAGAAGGATCAGGAGCATTTGCCTTGGATTCTCCAATCGTAAGAACGTTTCCAGTTACATTTTTTCCCACTCCAATAATACCTGCTGTAAAGTAAGCCTCTGCGGTATTATTATAAACATACTGTCCAAACTGTCCATCGAAGAAAGTACTGAAATCCCAGTTTTTATAAGAAAGAGAAGTATTTAAACCAGCCGTAACATCAGGTAAGGCACTCTTACCCACAAACTGTTGAACATCTCCCTGTGGATATACTGAAATTCCGTTCGCATCGTACCCTCCAAAAGGTCTTAAATAATAAGAGAATAAAGGATGACCGCCTGCCAGTAACTGTGCATAAGCGTTTGTTAAACCGTTTCCGTTTAATTCGCCTGTTGGAATCTGACCATCAAAATCTTTAACCATGTTATCATTATAAGAAATATTGAATCCTACGTTCCAGTTTAGATCTTCTTGTTGAATCACATCATAATTAAGAGCTAATTCTACCCCTTTATTGATCACGTGAGCATTAAGATTCTCAAAAGAGAAAGGCTGGTTGGAAGGCTGTGCAATTTCCTTTTTCAACAGCAAATCTGAAGTGTTTTTGTAATAGAAATCTATAGAACCCTTGAATCTATCGTTATTGAATCCAAAGTCGAGTCCCAGGTTGGCCTGAGAAGTAGATTCCCACTTAAGATCATTATTAACAAAGGCAACAGTTTCGACTCCCGGAACATTAATTTCTCCCCCATTACCTATTCCTATTCCTGCATAGCGTTGTCTTAGAGTGAAGTTACCGTATCCAAGACCTTCCTGGCTACCTGTAATTCCGTAACCCATGCGCAATTTCAGCGTAGAGATATTATCTCCTATAAAGTCTTCCTGATCAATCTTCCAGGCGAAAGCTCCTGAAGGAAAATATCCGTAGCGGTTATTAGGACCAAATCTGGAAGATCCATCAACTCTTAATGTCGCAGTAAAAAGATATTTATTGGCTATGGAGTAATTAAACCTTCCGAAGAAAGATTGTAATTCATCTACATAATCGTAAATATCTCCGGCTACAGACCGCACATCAATTCCTGAAGGTCCTGCTAAATTTTCTGTAGCTATTTCAGGAAATAAACGGTTTACGAAAAGACCATTAGAAGCGGTATAGCCATATTGCTGATAGCGACCTGAGATACTGCCTTCAATGTTATCTGAAGAACTTTGAAGTTGATTACTCATTTGATCCAGATCGGTGGTATCAAATCCAAATCCAAAAACGTTTTTCCCTTTTCTTAGGAAAGACTGGTAAGAATATCCTAACAAAGCTTCAAATTTCGAATTTTCGAATTCCTTGGTATAGTTTAAAGTAAAATCGAAAAGTTTACTTTTTGTGTAAACA